>PEYN01000074.1 GCA_002774355.1 Candidatus Marinimicrobia bacterium CG08_land_8_20_14_0_20_45_22
ATAGGTAATCGTATCGGGATGGGTCGTGTCGTCGAACCTGATTAAATATTCGCTGTCGGTTACCAGAGCCGGATCGAGAAAATCCAGCAGGACATCGCCGCTGCCCCAGCCCTGCAATTTCACGATGCCGTCAGCCGTCTGCGGCGCGACATATCCCGCGGCCGGCGCATTGGGCACCACGACGGCTGTGTTTTTATCGGTCTTGACAGTGCCATAGGTGTCTTTAAAAATCGTCTTGGTACATTCCGATGGCAGAATATACTTCGCCGCCCAGCCCTGGTCGTAGGAAACCACGGCATAATAATAAATCTTGCCGTTCTGAACATCGGTATCCACATAGGAATGTTTCAGCCCATTGTCGGATCCGAGATAATATTTCACGCCGTCCACATCGATATCGAAAAAGTCCCTGACGCTGTCCACGAGATCGAAATGAGCCAGCGGATTGTAAAAGGTCGCCTCGCCGTAGCCGTTGGTGATGATATAATCGTCGTTGAAGGCCTCATCGCTGGCCCGGTAAATCCGGTAGCCTTCAAAATCATAGCCGCCGGTTTCCGGATTGGCAAACGAGTCGTACGAATTTTCAGCGGCATCATCCCAGTAAAGCGTAACCTTGCCATCGCCGGGCACAGCGGTTAAGGTCGGCTTGGCGGGCGGTGTGGCAAAATTATAATTGGCATTGTAAATATCCTGAACCACCTCTTTATTGCGCTTCAGGTCGTCAAGGGTCTTGCCGAAAACGAGTGCCAGAGAGAAGCGTTCGGAATGTCCCGGCGGCATTATGAAAGGCCCCGACCCGAACAAAAATGCGATGTTACCATTTTGACTGCCGGTATCGAAATGATAATTGGAAATGCGCTCCCAGACGGTTTTGTCGTACTGGAATTCGACGCCCTGCCCGATATGAAACGAATCGAAGGCCGTCAAACCGATCTGGTCCGATTCATCCTTGTCGGTTTTATCGAAATTCGGTTCGCCGGCAGTCGGCTGGCCATCCCCTTCCCCATAATCACCGGTTCCGGCGACGCCATCCTCACCAACATCATCCAGATCGGAATCCCAGTCGCTGTCATTGTCGAGGCCGTCGGAGCGGTCTTCATCGATCAGAAAATTATCAAAACCGGTTTCGCCGATCCAGTCGCGGTATTTCAGGCCGGCATGGACGCTTTCGTTTTCATCGATGATACCGTCCAGGTCGTCGTCTATCCCGTTAAAAGGAGTTTCGCTGACAGTCTGATTCCGGATAAAATAATGTTCTCCGGTACCTTCGGTAATATACAAAGTATCATCGACAAAACGGTAAAAAGTGCCTTCGCCGGCGGTTTCGAAGTTGACCACTTTGCGACCCCAGTTATTATCAGAATCGAGATTGTTGTAATCAATTACCACCAGGTCACCGGAAATTATACGGGGCTGGAAATCGCTGGAGCTGAAAGTCGAGCCGGTGCCCGCACTGCCATCGCCGTCGTTATCAATACCGTCGTAAGGATTGCCGGGACTTTCCAGAAAAGCATAGCCGCAATAGCCGGTTTCCCAGTTATCGTCACCCAAACCATTGCCGTCCCAGGTATAGGCCAAATCGTAGTCCAGACTATAATAAGCGTTATCGTCATTCGAATCGTTTTGCCCGCCCACGCCGGAGTCGATATACATCCCGAAAACCGCCTTGTTGTAATGAGTGGTACTGACATTCGTGATATCATAATGCCAGAAGATAATGTCCTCAGCTAATACGTTCGACCATTGAAAGCCGCGTACTGCCATGCGCACTCCTAAACCGCCGCGCGAACTGTCGTCTTCATCGCAATTGAAAAGCCCGTTAAAATCCCGGCCGTGATCATGGTAATCATCAACCACAAAATAACTTTCCTGGTCGGCATTGGTACGTTGCCCGAAATAACCGTCCCAGACATTGTGCCAGGCCGCGGACTGATCCGGCCAGTATTCCGGCCAGGTGTTGGGATCGTCGCTCATCGCGATATAATCCTGATTCGGATCGGTAAAGCCCGGTAAAGGCTGCCAGCCAAATTCAATGCCGGTCGAACCCGATTCATAATGTTCACGGTAGCCGCCCTCGACAATGTGAATTGTGTCGCCGTTGGTCAGGTTTACTTCGGCGGCTACGATCGGATAAATCCCATCCATATACGAATGCTGACTGCCGCGCGGCCAGACGCCGGATGGCTCTTTGCCCCACCAGGCGACTTCGCCAAAATTCCAGAAGAGGGTCTCCACCAGATTACCGTTATGAAGGCCTTGCTTCCGGTATTTCCGGTCGCCGTGTAATTCATCGATGTTACCCTGGGCCAGCATCCACGAGGCGCAAGCCGTAAGCATTAAAACAACAACCCTTCCGTTTCTCATAAGTTCACCTTCAAACCAATCGTAACTTGCCGGGGGGCCGTGTAGTAATCCGGTCGTGTCAGGAAATCCTCCAGGGTATGAATCGGCTGCTCGGGCACGTAAGTCGGAATGAGTGACGTTGCCGGATCGCCAGTATCTGTGTAAACACTGACGGCATTCAAGCGATCAAAAAGATTCTTTACCTGTGCAAAGAAAATCAAACGGACCTTTTTCAACGAAATAATATACTCGGCATTCAGATCGACATTAAATGTGTACGGTTTGCGCTCGGAATTCTCGAACGAGGTACGCTGGTTCTGATACTCGGGTGTGTAAGGCAGACCGCTGCCGAAGCCGGCGATGATTCCGGAGCTCCACTTTTTATCTGTCAGGTTCAATGACAGATTCAGAGTGTGGGTCTGATCCCAATCCAGCGGCACGGTCTGAATCTCGCTGGCGCGCGGCGGATCGGACTGCTGGTCGTAAAACACGGCCCTGGGGTCCGACGCATTGCCTTCTGCCACCTGATAAGTATAGTCCAGCGCCGCGGACAGAATTCCGATCTGGCTTTGGGACAGTGAGACGGCAATCCCGCGCACGTTGCCGTAATCCTGGTTCACATAACGCGCGTAGCGGTCGCCGATTATATACAGTTCTTTGATTTCGGTGCCGACCAAATCGCGAATATCCTTGTAGTAGCCGGTCAATTCCACGACCAGACCGGGGCCAACCATCTGCTGCAGTCCGATCTGATAAATGGTAGTCTTCATCGGTTCCAGGTCGGCATTGCCCATGATGGTATTCAAACCACCGCCCTCGACTTCGAATTCCGAATTATAATACAGGTACTCATAGTTTGGTATCTGAAAAAAATTGCCGTAAGAAATGTGGATCGCACCCTGGTCGGTGATCGGAAAAGACATGCCCAGACGCGGACTCAATTGCTGTTTGACGGACGCCTTCGTATAGGGCTCGTCTGTCTCGTAATAACTGCCGTCCGGGTCGCGTAGATCTTTTGGCACAACTCCGTCGGGTTCGAAATAATCCCAGCGCAAACCAAAGGTCAGGTTGATCCGCTGGAATTCAATTTTATCTTCGAGCCAGGCCGCAATTTCCTGCGGTTTGTGGCGATACTCGTTATTGTTCACGCTCTCGGCCGGATAGATCTGCGGTTTCCAGTCGGTTGTCCGGTCCAAATACAGGCTGTATTCATGCAGCCAAAGATTACTATGAGTATATTCCCAACCGGCCTTGATCTCGTTCCTTTGATTGATTTGGGTGATCAGGTTCCACTTCAGGGTATTAGCCCGGGTGGTGCGGTAGAAATGGCTCATATCCATACCGCCGGTGTAAAATCCATATCCGAGACGGCGTAATAATTGCGAGCTGACATAGTTTTCATCGTACGGATCCGCATAAACGTAGGATTCGTAGTTATTATAGAGGTAATTGTATTTTAAAGTGTAAAAAAGATTCTTTCTGACCACATGGGTCAGCCCGAGGGAATATTGATAACGATTCTGATATTTGGTCACGATTCCATCGGGATTGTATTTAAAATAATGATCGTAATCCTTGTAGTTACGATCAGAGTAACTGCCCTGTAAATCCAGGGTCAGGCGGCTGGTCAGTTGAGTCGCTATTTTACCTGTGAAACTGATTTTTTCATTAGGATTCATGGCCCGGGCCCGGCTGTCTCCGTTGCGTTCGATAGTCCAATTGTCCGAATTCGTATCGTCCGTATTCGACGAATCCGACAGTAAAAATTCCTGCTTGCCGTATAAATAACCGTCCGAGACCGCCCGGCGCCCCGATAAATAAA
The DNA here is from genome assembly GCA_002774355.1 of Candidatus Marinimicrobia bacterium CG08_land_8_20_14_0_20_45_22. Taxonomy (NCBI): domain Bacteria; kingdom Pseudomonadati; phylum Fidelibacterota; species Fidelibacterota bacterium CG08_land_8_20_14_0_20_45_22. The sequence continues at coordinate 4,166 of PEYN01000074.1, forward strand.
ACGAGGTTTTCGGGATTAATGGCAAAGGTCCGGCCAGACTTAATTCCAGACTATTAATGGCCAAAGAATCGACATCGTCGATATTATAAAATGGAGTCGTATGGTTGCTGATAAAATCGCCGCTGTAGAGTTCGGCGTTGATGTGATAATCCTCGTCACCGGTTTTGGTAATTACATTGACGACGCCGGACATCGCCTGGCCGTATTCGGCGCTAAAAGTTCCGCTGATTACCTTGACTTCCTGGATCGAACTGTTTTCGATTTCCACCGCCAGACTGCGATCATACGGATCGGAAACGGAAATGCCATCGACCATATAAGTAACTTCGCCGGCGCGTCCGCCTCGGAAATGTCCGTCCACTACTCCGGCCTGTAAATTGATTAGTTCCTGAAAATCGGTCACCGGCATTTTGGCAATCTCATCTGAGCCAATCACTGATATCGTCGAAGTCCGGTCACGTTGAATTTCCGGTCGACGTCCCAGCACGATCAATTCCTCCGCGCTTTCGAGGACGGTTTGCGAAAGATTAAAATCCTGCACGGTCGTAAAATCGGCGTGCACCGGCACATTGTTTAACTGAATCGCCTGATAACCGATCATGGAAATTTTCAAAGCATATTCACTGGGCGGAATATTGAGAATGACATAGTAGCCATTCAGATCGGTTGCGGCTCCCAAACCGGTTCCCACGAGAATGACATTAACGCCAGTCAGCGGGGCGCCACTTTGTTTATCGGTAATAGAGCCGGTGATTTTACCGGCGGTACCAGCCATTAGATAAAATGGTAAAAAAACGAAAAATTCTGCTATGACAAGGGGCTTAAACATGCGTTTTATCATGTTCGGTATTCCGCTCGGTTTTGAACGGCAGCTCCCCGAGACCGGGGAGCTGCCGCAGAACAATTTACTTGGATAGAACCATTTTGGCAACCTTGAAATTGTTGCCATAATTGACCTTATACAGATATAAACCGGTTGGTGCCGGCAAACCGTTTTCTGTCAAGCCGTTCCATTCAAAGCGATGATAACCGGAAGGTAACTCGCTGTTAATCAAGGTGCGGATTCTCTGGCCAAGAATATTGTAAATGTCCAGGCGAACCTTTCCGCTTGTCGGAGTCGAAAAAGAAATCGTAGTACTCGGATTGAACGGATTGGGATAGTTCGGATATAGCTCGAAGCGATCCGCAACGGCGGTTTTTTCATTATCAACATCAACGGCTTCAGAAGTCGACAGAATCACGCCGCGGTACATAAAATATTTCTCGAAGTTCGGATCGACCCACTGTGTGCCCCACCAGTTCGGAGCGTAATCTGAAATATGTTCCTGGTAGGCATCCACACTGCCGTAGTCCAAATCCCAGACACAGGCGCTTAGCATTACCGTATCGCCTACCTGATAACCGAAGTCGGCTGTATGAATCACGACCTCAAGACTGTAGCCGGCGTCAACTCCATTGGTCTCCGTCTGCGTCACAGTTCCGGTCGGCTCATAAGACGCTCCTTCGGCTCCACCGGTCGGCACCGCCGAACTCGTCTGGAAGGTAATTCCCGAGCCCTCCGTTCCGTTGAAGTACATAGCCTTGATCTCCATCCGCTCGCCTGACGACGGAATCATACCGTAGTTCGTCATCCACAGGAACAGTCCATCCGCTTCCCAGCCGGGTGACCATTTGCAAACAGAAGCATCGTCGGAGGTTAATCCGATATACAGGTCAGTGCCATTGTGCATGAACTTTAGAGTGGCATTGCTGCGGTCGGTGTAACTGTTGAGCGTATCGCCCCATTGCATGTAATAGCCGCCGGTTCCCAGTTCGGAATCCACGCCAATGTCAACACTCTGAGCATTTACCCAGAAGGATTCATTCAACTGACCGTCAAGTGTAATTACACCGGTGGTCGCATAGGCCGTTCTGGTCGGCGGATCGGCCAGTTTCAGGGTGCGGAATTCACTGCCCCATTCGCTACCCCACCACTGCTTGTAATAAGAACCGGTAGGCTTCCAGGGATTGTCCGTTTCGTAATAATTGTCGGGATCAAAAATATTGATCATTACTTCAACTTCAGCGTACGGATCGGTATAACCCAATTGATCCAGATGAATCACCATTTCCGCCGTGTAGCCAGAATCCACCTGAGTAGTATCATTCACGACAGTACCCGCATTCTTAAAAGCGGCACCTGATCCTGAATTAGGATAAACCCCCGGCATTTCAAAAGCGATATCCGGATCGGTTCCACTCTTATTGAAAAACAACTTGTATTCAACTGCCGTCCCACTGGCATCCTTGATTTTCATGAAAAGCCCGTCACCTTCCCAGCTGTCGCCAAATTTACCGACCGATTTGTCATCGGAATCCAGGGCTATGAATAGATCGAGACCGTCGTGCATTACTTTGACATAGGTCGTGGTTGTATCCACGTATGTTCCCGTAACCTGAATGCCGCCGGTCGGTGTATATTGGACATCTCCGATAATGCCTTTTGCATTGAACACCAGGTAATCGTACCGGCGCGCCCATTCGGTTTCGCCAAGAACACCATCAATCACAGGCGCATTCTCAACTGAAACCACTCGCACAGAGGATGGATCGATATGACTGTTTTGCGCCGGGATAAGCCGTACGGTGCAAACCAGCATTAAAACAATCCAAACCGTAAGAATTTTTCTCATCGTTTCTCTCCTTTTTTAATCGTTTACATTTTAATACATACACATACAATATTTTGAATCATACATATTTATTTTGCTTGCTTTGCGCCGCAGGATTCCCGAATTATCATTTCAAGCGGTATGACAATACGTTCGGCAACTGCAATCTGCTGTTCTGAAACGTTTTCTATTTTCTGTAACAGGGTTTTCCCAACTACCAGACCAAGATCGAAAAGCGGAACATGCACCGTAGTCAATGCCGGGGTAATATATTGTGACGTTGAAATATCATCGAATCCGACGACAGCGATGTCGCCCGGGACTTTTAATCCAAAATCTTTGATAGCCTCGATCGCCCCGATCGCCATGGCGTCATTGGCCGCAAAAATAGCCGTTGGTCGCGGAGACAACGTTGCTAAACCTTTCTCAAAAGCTTTATATCCGGAATATTCTGTAAAATTGCCCTGAACAACGTATTCGTCTTTAACGGTTATCTTATTATTCTGGAGAGCTTCCAGGTATCCTCTATATCTTCTCTGCGAATCGTAGTTGTGGACTGGTCCCTTGATAAAAGCAATCTCTTTGTGCCCTAATTCGATTAAATGATTGGTCATTTTCACGGCCATATTAAAGTTGTCCAGCACAACCGAGGAAGTACCCGGTTTACCGCGCGGCACCGATATAAACACTGCCGGAGTCTTATATTTTGCCTGAAGAGCATAGATTTCATCATTTTGCAGCGAAGGCGCCATAATAATCAATCCATCCACGGTTCGGCCGTTTAAAAACTGTGAAACCGCTTTCATTTCTTCCTCTTCATCATGAGCACTTCCGATGATTACATGGTAGTCATGTTGATTAACAAAATTGAAAATGCCGCGGATAATTTCAGTAAAATAAGTGCTGCTCGCATCCGGAAAAACCATACCGATTATTTTGGTGTGTTTGTTCTGTAAAAACCGCGCGCCGATGTTCGGTGTAAAATTATGTAATTTAATGGCATTTAGCACTTTTTTGCGCGTCACAGCCTTCACCTTTCCAGTGTTGTTCATCACGCGTGAAACCGTCGCGGTTGATACACCCGCCTGTTTTGCCACGTCTACGATTGTTGCCATATTCCGCTTATCCTGTTTAGAACCGAACAAAAAATGTAAACACTTACATTAATGTAGCCAATCTAAGTTTGTTTGTCAATAGTTTTTTTACTTTCAATACAAAAAATGTAAACACTTACATTAATGTAGCCAATCTAGGTTTGTTTGTCAATAGTTTTTTTACTTTCAATCTGGCCATCTCCCCTGAAAATGCTTATTCAGAGTATTTCTTACAAATAGTAATTAAAGCAGTTATTATTTATGGCAGGAGCGCCCTTTCGTCTATAATAAATGAAAACAGATTAACCTTTCCATATATCGGACTCACGCTATGTAATAAATAATTGCATTGCTGAATCGGGTTTCCGAAATTTGATTTCGGTGGTCATAATTGTTAAAAAAAGCGAATAGAAAATGCACGTAAATATTAAAGAGTGGTTTCGTCCGGGCAGTGTGGACGAAGTTTTGGAGATTATACAAAACGGCAAGGGGATTCCTTACGCCGGTGGCACTGGATTGTTGAAAGGGCAAGTTACGGGATTGATCGATCTGCGGCGGTTGAATCTAAATTATATCCGAGAGACTGAAGCCGGAACTGCAATCGGCGCCAATACAAAGTTTAATGACATTGCGCATTTTCAATGGTCAGATGGGCGCAGGATTCTAGCCCAGGCGCTTGGCCGGGCGGCTTCCAATCCTCTGCGGAATTTGATCACGCTGGGCGGCTCACTGGCTTTTCGACCGGTCTGGTCGAATGTCCCGACGCCGCTACTGGCGCTGAATGCAATAGTCAAGGTCGCGGGCACGCAAGTGGCGGCATATCCGATCGCCGATTTTCTACAATTAAAGCGCGGGAGCAAATTTTTGATTACCGAGGTTTTGATTCCACCGGCATCTGGCCATGGCATCTATTACCGCTTTGCGCGGATACGCTTCGACTACTCGGCGCTCGATCTGGCGGTTTATCTGGAGACTGATTCCGGCGTTATTAATCTTGCCCGTCTCGCCGTCGGTAACATTGTTTCGACTGCCAATCGCCTGACGCAAATCGAAAACCAGTTGGTTGGTTTACAAATATCTGATCCGCTGGTTAATGAAATCCTATCTACCGTGGAAATCAAGCCGGTTCGCAATCCTAATTTTAGTCGCGAATTTTTACTCAATTTACTGAAGACCGAAATGGAACGGGCTTTCACTAAAATCAGGGAGCGGGTCGATGCAAATTAAACTGACGATTAATGGAAAGTTAAAGTCTCTGGAAATTCATCCCGGCGAAACTCTGCTCGAGACCCTGCGCGGTAATGGCTATACCGGAGTAAAATATGGTTGCGGAACCGGCGACTGTGGAGCTTGCGTCGTTTTGCTGAATGGCAGACCGGTTAATTCCTGTCAGGTGCTGACGGCGGCTGTGGACAACGAATCTATCACGACTATTGAAGGTCTCAGTACAATGGACAATCCACACCCGATTCAGGAGGAATTGGTCAAAGCCGGCGCGGTGCAGTGCGGCTACTGTACGCCTGGCATTGTACTCTCGGTGTATGCTTTGCTGAAATCCAATCCGCATCCGACCGAAGACGAAATCAAGAATGCACTCGACGGACATCTATGTCGTTGTACGGGATATGTGAAGATTCTTGAAGGGGTGAAAAATGCGGCGGAGAGAGCTAATTAGTTACGAGTTCCGAGTTGCGAGTTCTGGGTTGAACTTAGGTTATTACTGAAATAATAAATAATGAGCACTTTTAAGACATACCAGGAAATTGAAGCTTGGCAAAAAGCCAGAGAGTTGACAAATAGAATCTATTCATTGACCAAGCAAAATGAATTTCATAAAGATTATGCCCTGACTGATCAACTACGCCGTGCCTGTATTTCCATAATGAGTAACATTGCCGAAGGATTCGAGCGCGATCGCTCCAGAGAATTTGTTCAATTCTCACTTTACGCTAAAGGCTCGACTGGAGAAATTTCTAACCAATTAATCATCGCTCTCGATCAAAAATATATCGATGCTCATCAGTATAAAGAATTATCTGATTTAGCTAATGAGATCGGCAAAATGATTGGTGGAATTATTTCTTATTTGCAAAAAGAAAAACATCAGGATTCTCGATGAATAATAAAACTCGCAACTCGTAACTCGGAACTCGCAACTGTAAACAAGTCTGTTAAGAAAATCGACGGACTGTCGCTTGCCACTGGGCGGGCTATGTTCACCGATGATTTTCAGATGGCTGGTGCGGCTTACGTGAAGTTTCTCTATTCGCCGCATGCGCACGCCCGGATAATTGCGATTAACACAGCCGAAGCAGAGAAAATCCCCGGAGTTCTCGATATTGCTCATTATGGCAATGTTCCGGCAATCCTGCATACCACCGCAGGACAGGGCTATCCGCAACCGTCGCCGTACGATACGGTCATGTTCGATTCGAAAATGCGCTTCGTGGGTGATAAAGTCGCGGCCGTTCTGGCTGAGACGCCGGAAATCGCCGAAGAAGCCACTTCCCAAATCGAAGTCGAATACGAGATCCTGCCAGCGCTCTTTGATTTTGAAAAAGCCATGGATCCCGGCGCGCCGGTCTTGCCTACTGAACCGGGCAAAGGTTACTTGGCCGGTATGCCGTACGACGCCAGCCGTAATCTTTGCGCAGAAGTTGACGCCAACGTCGGTGATTTTGAAAAAGGCTTAGCCGAAAGCGACCTGACTTTTGACGAAACCTATTATTCGCATTATGCTTCGCATGCTATGCTCGAGCCGCATGCGGTTTTAACTTATCTCGATGAAAAATATCGGCTGGCAATCGTTTCCTCTACGCAAGTTCCGTTTCACGCCCGCCGGATTTGCGCTCAGGTGTTGCAGATTCCGGAGAAGCGCATCCGGGTCATCAAGCCGCACATCGGTGGCGGCTTCGGTGGTAAGCAGGAAGTTTTTCTGGAGTATTACGCCGGCTGGTTTACTCTGCGTACCGGTCGCCCGGTTAAGATTACGCTTACCCGCGCCGAAGTTTTACGAGCGTCGCGCTATCGCCATCCGATGCGGATCAGATTGCAGGCTGGCGTGAAAAAAGACGGCACGATCCACGCCATCTGGCTGGATGCTCTGATGAACAACGGTGCTTATGGTGCGCACGCTCTGACAGTGCTTTCCAATGCCGGTTCGAAAGTTTTACCATTGATTAACAAAGCCCCACATCAACGCTTTACTGGCAAGACTGTTTACACGAATCTGCCGGTTGCCGGCGCCTACCGCGGTTATGGCGCGACGCAGGGCTACTTCGCTCTAAACCAGATGATGGACGATATTGCCCGCCAATTGCATATGGATGTCGTTGAACTTTATCGTAAGAATGTCATCCGAATCGGCGAGACGTCACCGATTTTTGAGAAACTCGGCGAAGGCAAGGAAGGCGTGTCCATGAACATCGAATCCTGCGGCCTGGAAAAATGTATCGAATTTGGACTGAAAGAGATTGACTGGTACAACCGCCGCGGCAAGCAAATCCGCAAAGGCGCGAAAGTCCGTGGGCTCGGCATGGCCGTCATGATGCAAGGCAGTGGCATCCCGCGGGTTGATATGGGTGCGGCGTATATCAAAATGAATGAAGACGGTTCATTTAATTTGCAAATTGGTGCGACTGACCTCGGCACTGGTTCCGATACCGTTCTGGCGCAGATCGCGGCCGAGACGCTGGGCGTGCCGGTCGAGGATATTATCGTTTGCTCTTCGGATACGGACATGACTCCGTTTGACGTCGGCGCGTATGCCAGTTCGACAACCTACATCTCCGGCGAAGCCGTGCGTAAATGCGCGACGGAAGTCGCTGAGCAGATTCTGAAGGTCGCCGCGGAAATGTCCGGCCAGCTGATTGAAAGGCTGAAAATCGAAAATAAGCAGGTTGTCTGGCTTGCCCGTACTGCGGAAGCAGGCGGGCAAGGCGGAGCGCTGACATTCAGGGCTATTTGCCAGTATGCCTTTTATACCGAAAACCAGTTCCAAATCCAGGCCGTTGCCTCGAATGTCTCGCCGGTTTCGCCGCCGCCTTTCGCGGCCCATTTTGTTGAAGTTGAAGTTGATACTGCCACCGGGATCGTCAAAGTCATTAAATATGTATCGGCGGTCGATTGTGGAACGGCGATCAATCCCAAATTAGCCGAAGGTCAGGTCGAAGGCGCGGTCGTCAACGGCATTTCCTGGGCTCTGACCGAGGAATTCCGTTTTAGCGAAACCGGTGCGCAGATGAATACCGATTTCGGACGCTACAAGCTTTTCACGGCGGCTGACATCCCGGAGATAAAGACGATCATTATACCGACTTATGAGCCCAGAGGACCGTACGGCGCCAAATCAATCAGTGAAGTCGTCATCAACGGCCCGGCCCCGGCAATTGCCAATGCGATTTACGATGCGATCGGGATTCGCTTCCGGGAGTTGCCGATCACGGCCGAGAAGGTTTTCCGGGCGCTTAAAGCTTCTTAACCTGCAGAATATTTAGATATTTAGACAAGATTAACAAAATATTTTCTAAACAGATTACAAAGAATTTCTAATATTCCGATATCAACACTTCTGCTTCATTATGGAATTATCGGGGTGCTAATCATTTACAGATTTGTGAATTTTTTACTTTTTTTGATCTTAGTATAAAAATATTTCTACCTGTATAGTCTAAGAAATAACAAGAGAATTTTTTATTATGCTTTGCGTGAATTGTAAACTTTTTGCTAATTCTGATACCAACATTTGGAAGATTACCAATTTTATTTAGAGCCTTTTCTGATATGATAACAGTATTTTCATGACCATAAAAATCATGAGAAATATTTATTATTTCCTGACTGTTATTGGGCGATAATAGTCGAAAAATTTCATTCATTGCAGAACCCACGAAATTTTCCCGATTAGTAATATCTATATAAGGAAGAGTTGTTCCAAAATGTAATGCAAGTTTGACACCTTTATAGTCAAAATTGTACTTTTTAAATGATTCAATAAGAGTATTTCGTAGAGATAGGGCAAACAAAATACAATCATTAGCATAAAACAGACTATTTATTTTATGACCAATAAAATAAAATCCATCACCGGTTGAAATAAAAGCAGAAAAAATATTCTCTTCTTTATATCCTCCCTTATGTAGAAGACTTTTAGATTCTGAGGTGACAAGATTGATTAGTTTAAGTTGATGATCGTCTGTAAGTTCTGAAAAACAACAAATATCGAGTAAAATTAAAAATCTATGTTCCTTTGAAAAATTAGATAAATCCAGGGTCAATTTTTAGTTCCTTTTCTATATCTAATTTAAATCTTAGACAAAGTTTGTTAATAAACCAATAAGAAAGAATATATAGACCTTATTTCAAATTTAATGTCTATAAATCTAATGCCCAATGCCCGAATAAACATCTGTTTCGACAAACCCCGTTTGGTATTTGGAAATTCCCTTCTACAGTCATTGCACATTGTATTTGAATCGGTCACGGATTATATCTGCCTAAACAGAAAAGTGCTCCAGTATTGTTGAAACACACCAAAGTAAAATTTTTAGAATTATCTACATGCTCCTCTATAAGTATTCCAGAAAATTAATCCGATTCTTCATTCGACCCGGCAGGGGTCAGGTCTCATTCAGAATGACATTATTAGGAATATATATCCTGTAAATCTTGTTAATCCTGTCTAAAAATATTCCGCGGTTTCTTATAGTGCCAGTTTATCCCGCAGAACCTTGACGATATTATCCTTGGGAATTCGGACTTGTTCTAGCGTATCACGGTCACGTAGAGTCACCGTTCCGTCTTCCAAAGTCTGCGAATCGACCGTAACTCCAAACGGTGTGCCTGCCTCGTCTTGACGACGATAGCGTCTGCCGATAGAACCGGTCTGATCGTAAAATGCCGCCATCTGCTTTTTCACGTCCGAAAAAATCGCCGAAGCGATTTCCGGCATTCCGTCTTTATTCACCAACGGTAAAATGGCAACTTTGATCGGCGCGAGTTTTGGATTGAGTTTTAAGACGGTCCGATCATGTTCCGTGTCTTCCCAATAAGCATCGGAGAGAACCGTCAGAATCGACCGATCGACGCCCGCGGAACTTTCGACGACAGCCGGAACGATATGTGTGTTGGTTTCTGTTTCAAAATAGGACATTTTCTTGCCGCTTGCCTTAATGTGCTGATCCAGATCGAATGTCTGCCGATCGGCAATGCCTTCCAATTCCGACCAACCGAACGCAAATTTATATTCAACGTCAGTGCAAGCCCGCGCGTAATGCGCTAATTCTTCCTTCGCATGCGCTCTGAGTCTCAAATTCTCGCGTTTGATGCCAAGTTTCTGATACCACTGGAATCGCTGTTCGACCCAGTATTCATGCCACTTCTGGCTTTCTTCCGGTTTAACAAAATATTCGAGTTCCATTTGTTCAAATTCGCGCGATCGGAATATAAAGTTTCCCGTCGTGATTTCGTTCCGAAATGCTTTTCCGATCTGACCAATCCCAAACGGCAGTTTGAGCCGCGTCGTATTGACAACATTATCGAAATTGACAAAAATTCCTTGCGCGGTTTCTGGTCGTAGATAGACTTCCGAAGCAGTGTCTTCCGATGGACCGAAATGCGTTTTGAACATCAGATTGAATTGCCTCGCCGGAGAAAGTTCGGTGGAACCGCAGGTTGGACAAGCGATCTTTTCCAGAAAAATGCTTCCAGCGGTTCCGCATTTTGGGCAGTCGGATTTCTGATAAAATGTCGGCTCCTGCGCGTATAGATCGTCTTTGAAATAAGTCCGAAATTCGTCTTTTACTTCAATAAACCCGCCATTGACACGAAATTGAAAATCGCATTTTTCACATTTGAAATAATGCAGAGCCTTGTCTTCCCGAAAACGCGCCTTACATTTCTTACAATCGATGAGCGGATCGTGAAAATTTTCCACGTGCCCGGAGGCTTCCCAAACCTTAGGATGCATCAAAATGCTTGCGTCCATCCCGACAACTTCTTCTCTGCCGGTGACATTTTCCTGCCACCAAAGGTCTTTGACATGACGTTTGAGTTCAACGCCCAGCGGACCGTAATCCCAACAGCTGGTAATCCCTCCGTATATTTCACTCGACTGAAAAATAAATCCCCTCCGTTTGCAGAGAGAATACAATTTATCCATTAACTCATTCTTTTCAGATTTTGCCATACCGTTCCTTTATGCTTCAAATCTCATCGTATTCCGTTTTACACTTCGGACAGAAAATCACCGTCTTCTTATCTTTTGTCTCTTTTTTCTCGAGAAGCGAATAACCGCAACCCGGACAGGTTTTTTTGACCGGTTCGTTCCAAGTCGCAAACTTGCAGTCGGGGTAACGACTGCATCCGTAAAATATTTTTCCCTTTTTCGTACGCTTTTGCACGATCTCGCCGTCACAATCCGGTTCTGGGCAAGGAATGTTCAGCGAAAACGGTAACGTGGTCTTACATTTTGGATAGGCAGTGCAAGCCCAAAACTTTCCAAATCTGCCTTCGCGTACTGTCATTGGACTTCCGCACTTCGGACATTTTTTCTCTTCGTACGGAACTTCCGGTTCGACACGGTTCAAAGGTCTGGTGTTTTTACATTTTGGGAAAGCGGAACATGCCAGAAATTTACCGTTCCTGCCCCACTTGATAACCATCGGCGATCCGCAGAGTTCACATTTTTCTCCGGATTCTTCCTGAAGATTGCTTTTAATGTCTTTCCGCTTCAGATCAAGCCTTTCGAGCGACTTCTTGAACGGCTTATAGAATTCACGCATCACATCCAACCAATCTTTGGAATTCGATTCAACCTCGTCGAGATTCTCTTCCATTTCGAAGGTAAATTTGACATTGAAAATCTCCGGCATTCCAGCCACGAGAATTTCATTGACCGTTTTGCCCAAATCAGTGGGAAAAAAGAAGCCCGTTTTCTGTTCGACGTATTTTCTCAGTAAAATGGTTGAAACGATCGTCGCGTATGTGCTAGGTCGTCCAATACCGAGATTATCCAATTCTTTGATCAGCGTGCCTTCGGTAAACCGTTTGGGCGGCTCGGTAAATTTTTGCTCAGATTTGACATCGCTCAGACGAACCGGGTCCTCGTTTTTAATCTTCACCGGAAGCGGATTCTTTTTTTCTTCGTCATCTTTATCTTCACGCCAAACGTGCAAATAGCCGTCGAAAATCAGGTCGTTGCCGATTGCGCGAAATAAATACTGATCGCCTAAAACATCGATGACTTTTTGGTTGTAAACCGCATTCGCCATCTGGCAGGCAGTAAACCGATTCCAAATGATTGCATATATTTTTTTCTGATCGGGAGTCAAACTGCCCGCGATAGATTCGGGTGACAAGTTAAAGTGTGTCGGTCGGATGCCTTCATGCGCATCCTGAACATTCTTTTTCTTAGTTTTATAAAAACGCGCGTTGGTCGGCAAATATTCAGCGCCGTAGCGTGTTGAAATATACTCGCGGACGCCGCCGATAGCCTCCTTCGAGATTCGCACCGAGTCAGTTCGCATGTAAGTAATCAATCCAACGGGCGCGCCGTCGATTTCGATACCTTCGTAAAGTTGCTGGGCGATTTTCATCGTTTTCGACGAACCGAATCGAAATTTGCGTGTCGCTTCCTGTTGAAGAGTACTTGTTGTAAATGGCGGTGACGGCGATTTTTCGACCTTTTTCTCCGTCACGGATTTTACTAGATAGATCGCTTGCCGGATTTTTTCCAAATGCTCCGCCGCCGTTTTTCTATCGGATACATCGATACTTTTCCCGGCAATTTCCACACATTTCGCGGTGAATTTTTCGTCTTCGCGCGTCATAAAATCAGCCGAAATCTCCCAAAATTCTTTGGGAACGAATTTCAGGATTTCATCTTCGCGCTCGCAGATAATTCGGACGGCAACCGATTGCACTCGCCCGGCGCTGAGCCCGCGATACAACGTTTTCCATAAAAATGGACTGACTTGATAACCGACGATCCGATCTAAAATCCGCCGTGCCTGCTGAGCATTAACAAGACTCATGTCGATTTTACGCGGATGCGCCAGACCGTATTGAATGCCGCTCGGCGTGATCTCGTTGAACAAAACTCTCTGAACCTGATGATCGTCGACATTCAATGCCGCGGCGATATGCCATGCGATCGCCTCGCCCTCGCGATCCGGATCGGGAGCAAGCAGAATCCGACCGGCATCTTTGGCGGCTGAACGCAGTTGTTGAATGATTTTCGCCTTACCTTGAATAGTAACATATTTCGGTTTAAAATCGGCGGCAATATCGATCCCGAATTCCTTTTCCGGCAAATCGCGGATATGCCCCACAGAAGCCAGAACTCGATAATCTTTTCCAAGGAATTTTTTTATCGTTTTCGCCTTGGATGGCGATTCTACAATTAGCAAATTTTGATACATATATTCTCCATAGCGGGTGGCAATTTAATCACTCAGGCACAAAGAGGCTAAGCCTTTTTTCCGTTTCTACAAACCATTAAAATCACAGAAAAACGAATTTTTCCATTGGTTGACCGGCGCTGTGGAAAAGACTTTCCGCTTAATTTTTAGGTCGTAATTTTCCGCTTCCAGACGACGCCTTTTGGCGTGTCTTCTATAACGATTCCCTTTTCAAGCAAAAGTGCTCTCAGTCGGTCGGATTCCTTCCAATCTCGATTTTGCCGGGCAGTCGTCCGTTGATTTAAAAGCGCCTGTTCCTCATCAGTCAGACTTTCTGACTTTGATGAAAAAATATTCAAGACCTCGTCAATTTTCATTAGGAAACGTTCAATGAGTTTTGCATCGGCTTGCGATAGCGATGCTTCTTGTCGAAAGGTATTGACCTCATGCATCAGCGTAAAAACTACCGACAGCGCCTCGGAGATATTCAGATCGTCGTCCAGCGCCGATTCAAATTTTTGACGCGCGTCGGAAACAATTGTCGAAAGTTGCACCGCACCGGCGGTTAAATTATCGCCTAAAGATTTTCTAAAATCTCTCAGACGTGTGATCATTTTTGCCGACATGTCCAGTTTTTCCTCGCTGAAATTCAGTTTCTGCCGGTAATGCGTGCTGAGCAGAGTTAGCCGGATCGCCGTGGAATCAACGCCTCTTTCAAGCAATTGCCGGAGATAAATAAAATTACCAAGCGACTTGCTCATTTTTTTGCCATCGACGAGCAAATGTTCGCAGTGAAGCCAGAAATTGACAAATTTTTCACCTGACGCGGCTTCACTTTGCGCGATTTCATTTTCATGATGCGGGAAAATATTGTCGACACCGCCAGTATGCACGTCGAAATGTGTGCCAAGATATTTGGAACTCATCGACGAACATTCGATATGCCAGCCGGGTCTCCCTTTGCCTAATTCTGTTTCCCAAAAGGCTTCGCCGTCTTCCGGTTTCCACCCTTTCCAGAGCGCAAAATCTCGGATTTCTTCCTTCTCATATTCATCGGAAGCAACACGTTCACCGCGAATCATTTCCGTAACATTCAGGCGCGCCAACTGACCATATTTCGGGAACTCAGAAACTTTAAAATAGATCGAACCGTCGTCCGTTCGGTAGGCGGCGCCGTTAGCCAGTAATTTTTTCACCATTTCGACCATTTCAGGAATGTGCGCCGTCGCCGCTGGATAATATTCCGCGCGTCCAATTCCTAACGAATCTATATCCTGAAAAAACGCCTCTGTATAAGGTTTTGTAAATTCCGCAATCGGTTTCCCTACTTTCTGGGAATCGCGAATGATCTTGTCATCAATATCGGTAATATTCATAACCTGAATGACGCGATAGCCTTTAAATGTCAGAAACCTGTGAAGCAAATCTTCAAAAATATAGGCTCGGAAATTGCCGATATGCGCAAAGTTATAAACGGTTGGCCCACATGTGTACATCCGGACAACGCCCGGTTCAATGGTATAAAAATCCTCTTTTTTTCGAGAAAGCGTATTGTAAAAACGTGTCTTCATTTTTCTATTCCCAAGGGCAAAGTATACAATTTTTTCCTTGTCTCCTCAGAGACCGGTTTCAATAAATTGAAGTTGACCTGAACTTCAAATGCCATTTGAACGGCATCTAAAGCGATGACAAATTTCTCCTTGTTTTCAATTCGTTGGATTTTCCCAATGACGCCTTTCATAGGTCCGGAGCTGATCTCTACCATTTTCCCCACCTGCAAATAATTTTTCGCAGATAATCCGACGCCACATTCAAGAACACGCTTCAGGGCATCAATTTGAAAATCCGGAATGGTCGCATATTGTCTTTTGAACGTTACAATACGAACAACGCCGTACGTTTCCAAGACATAGAGTGTTTGTTTCAGCAAAATGCGTACAAAAACGTAGCCGCGTATGAGCGGCTCTTGAACCATCTGTTTCCTGTCGCTCCAATTATGAATGTCGCTAACTAAAGGAAGGTAACTTTCGATTCCCTTAACGGTCAGCAACTCCACGACTTTCTTTTCGTGGCGCGATTTTGTGTAAACGGCATACCAATGAAGAGAACCATTGTGCAATTCTGTGTTGTTTAGCATCACTTTTTCGCCGGTGTCGATTTTCATCTGCTAAGTCCAAGTTTAATAATTTTTTCCAGCAATTCGTTAAAGGAAATGCCGTCGGCTTTTGCGGCTTTTGGAACTAAACTCAACGATGTCATGCCGGGCAATGAATTCATTTCCAGAAAATAGGGTTTGTGATCGAGGCTGAGCCGCAAATCCATTCTGCCGTAACCGGAACAGCTCAGCGCTTTGAATGCAACGACGGTCCAGTCCTGAATGAGACGTGTCAGCATGGGTTCGATCTCTGCCGGCGTCCGGTATTCGCTCATGCCGCTTGTATATTTACATTCATAATCGTAAATGCCGTGTTTCGGACAAATTTCGACAATCGGCAACGCCTTATCTCCCAAAACCGCGACCGTCAGTTCACGACCTTCAATGAACTTTTCGACAAGAATGGAGCCGTTGTACTTCCGCGCAATTTTCAGGGCATTACCAAGCGATTGAACATCGCGCACGATCGTCAAACCGACTGTCGAACCTTCATGCGCTGGTTTTACAACAAGCGGCGGTTGAAATTTCGTCAGAATCGCTTCGATTATCTCGGCATTTGGGCGTTTCCCATCGTTCTGAAAACTCAACCATTCGGGCGTCGGAATGCCATGTTTTTCAAACAAAACCTTCGAAACGATTTTATCCATAGCGATAGCACATCCCTCAACGCCGGAGCCGTTGAATTTCAAACCCATCGTCTCCAGAATTGCCTGAACGGCACCGTTTTCACCAGTTCCGCCGTGAAGTGCATTGAAAACAAATTTCGCCGACTGAACTTCAGGAGCGGTTAAAAGTGTCACCAGATTCCGATCGCCGTTTCGAATCATTTTCGGCGTCGGCTTCATTGGACTTTTTATCTGTTCAATCGGAAGTACTGTATCGAGGCAGAGTACATCGTGGCCATTTTCTTTCAGCGCATTGGCAATGTTCATCCCACTGTTGAGCGAAACTTCCCGTTCCGATGAAGCGCCACCTTTTAGAACGACAATTTTCATACCGATTTTCCCTTCTTCTCCCTTTTGATCAATTGAGCCGCCGTCAATAAATTTTCCGTGATGTATTCGGGCGACGGATCCCAATTTTCGGCGTCGGCCGTTTCGCGCACGCCGGTTTTCACAAGAATCGTACGGCATCCGGCATTCACGCCAGCTTCGACATCCTTTTTCGAATCGCCGATGAACCATGATTGCGACAAATCGATTTCATACGCGTTCGCGGCTTTAAGCACATTGGCAATCTTTGGTTTTCGGCATTCGCATCTCGATATATCGGGATGATGCGGACAATAGAAAATTCCATCGAGATTAATCCCATTTCTCCGAAATTCTTTCGTAATGAATTCGTGAATTTCCTGAACTTTTTCGACTGTTGTCAATCCTTTAGCAATACAAGCTTGATTCGTGATAATCACCAGACGAAACTCCAAATCAGAGAGAATTTTCAAGGCTTTGATTGTAAACGGAAATAACCGAAACTCATCGAGATTTTTAATGTAATCCCGACTGTCAGCATTTAGAGTTCCATCCCTATCTAAAAATACCGCTCGGTTCATAAAATAGTATTGGCGCTGATTTGCCTCTTAGGATGCCATTGCATTTAGAACTTTTTCCACTCCTTCAACGGCATTTTTTGCAAATAGGTCTGCATGAATAAGATTCGCATATTCTTCAGAAACAGGCGCTCCTCCGACAATAATGATTGACGGAATGCCGTTCTCTTTCAGTAATTGAACGATCTTTTCCATATTCATCATCGTTGTCGTAAGCAATGCCGATAGACCAATAACGTCCGGTTGATGTTTCCGCGCTTCCTGAACAAATTTTTCCGCAGATACGTTGACGCCCAAATCAATAATTTCGAATCCCGCACCTTTGAACATGATCGCCACCAAATTTTTCCCAATATCGTGCAGGTCGTCCTGAACCGTTCCGATCATCAACTTCCCTTTTGGAGGAATGCCGCTTTTTAACATCAGCGGCTCGAGCCGTTCGATTCCTTTGGTCATAGCACGTGCCGAGATGAGAACTTCTGGAATAAAGATTTCGCCATCCCTAAACAGAGCGCCAACGATGGACATTCCCTTGATTAAACCGTTGTCCAAAATTTCGTTAGCCGACAACCCTTCATCCAGCGCTTCTTCGACATGAGATAAAAGTTCTTCAGAATTTCCGTTTACCAATTCATCGGATATTTTTTCTAAAATTGTCATCAACTTCCTCTGTTTAAAATCGGCGTAACTTACAATGAGAAAATGTAAAATAATAGTGCAGAGGAAAAAGAAAACCGTTAAATTACCGCAAGTTTTTTAACGTAGAAATTAACGAGGCTTCATGAATCCGAACATTGAACAGTTTAAAAAAACTCTCAAACGGGGAAAAGCCGATTATGTACCCATTTGCGAACTCGGCGTTCATCCGATCATGAAAGAACGTCTGCTCGGCAGACCGATCCACTCGCTGAAAGACGATGTCGATTTTTGGAATAAGGCTGGCTACGATTATATCAAACTTCAACCAATCGCCGATTTCAATCCCGGAAAACTATCCCTGCAGGACGCCGAGAACATCAAACTTAAAGATGACGGAACCGTTACGAGAAATTGGGCAACTGAAGGAAAAGGGTTTATTTCCGATTGGGAAGGTTTTGAAAAATACCATTTCCCTAAAAATGAAGATTTCAATTATTCACGATTTGAGAAGGTTCGCGCATTGCTTCCAGAAGGTATGGGCGTCATTGGTCAGTACGGAGATATTTTCACGATGGTCTGGGAAATGATGGGATTTGAGCAGTTTTCGTTTGCCCTGTACGACAACCCGGATTTAGTTTCCACTTTATTTGATAAAATTGGAAATCTCGTTTTGAGTATGTTCACCTATTTTGCGGAAAGCGATGCCGTGGATGTCTTATGGTACAGCGACGATATTGCCTATAGTTCCGGTCTGATGATGTCCCCGGCAATTCTTCGACAATATTTTTTCCCTTGGCTGAAAAAGATTGGTGATCTGGCCAAGAATTACGGGAAGCCGCTGATTTATCACACCGATGGCCTGCTCTATTCCGTGATGGAAGATATAATCAGCGCCGGCGTTGATGCTCTTCATCCAATCGAACCGAAAGCGATGAACATCGCTGAAGTCAAACAACGCTTTGGTGATCGACTATGCTTGATCGGCCACGTCGATGTTGATCTTCTCAGTCGCGGAACGCGCGAAGAAGTCCGCCAAAAAGTCAAAGAAAACATCGAAGTCGCGGCTTACAATGGCGGGTACTGCGTCGGCTCCGGCAACAGCATTCCGGAATATGTCATTTACGATAATTATATAGCCATGTTGGATGCGGCGAAAGAATTCGGTCGACAATGAAAAAACAAATCGGAATCGTGGAAATCGCTCTCCTATTTTGCCTATCAGCTTCAACTGCGCTTCCGGCGGAAATGCCGAATCCGTTACGCCAACCAGTCGATTATGTCCGATGGTATCCCAACCACTATTGGAACGGATTCAAAGGAATCGCAGATGTTCGGTTTCACCGAAATCTTCTCATCGCTGGAGCGGTTGCGATTCCGGTTGCTTTTTTACTCGACGATGTAGTTCACGATTATGCCGTCGATCATGGATTTTATTCATCCGAAATTTCCCGAATCGGCGATCTGTACGGCTATCGGTGGGGTTATGTCGGAGCCGCCGGTTTGGTCACTTTGACCGGATTTGTAGGCGGACAATCTTTTCAGCAGACATTTTCTGATGTCGAATTACTCGGAGAAGCGATCATCACCGAAGGAATTATCGTCGGACTTGTGAAAGAAATTTCACATCGCCAACGACCTAATGGCGAAAATTACCACTCGTTTCCATCGGGACATACCAGCGGTTCATTTACACTCGCCGCGTGTCTGAACAAGATCTACGGTAAAAAGGTCGGAATTCCCGCGTACGCCATGGCAACCTTCGTCGCTTCCAGCCGCATTAACGATAATAAACATTACCTTTCCGACGTCGTGACAGGCGCAATCGTTGGAACGATCATCGGAAAAAGTTTTTCGCGCGAACATCACCAAATGTGGCACGTTCAGGCCAGTCAGTCGAACCAAACATCGACAGTCACGATTTCCTGCAATTTTTAATGCTCATGATGGATTTTCCCGAACGACTCCGCGATAATAAACCCTTGATTCTTGACGGCGCTATGGGAACCGAACTGGCGCGGCGCGGCTTTCCGGTTCGACTCCCGTTATGGTCGGCACAATCGGTTTTGGAGCATCCGGACGCAGTTAGGAAAATCCACGAAGATTATATCGTTTCGGGCGCCGACATATTAACGACCTGCACATTTCGCACAGACACGCGTACGTTTCAAAAAGCCGGTTTAAGTTCAGCCGACGCGAAAAGGGCAACTTTTCAAGCAGTCGATCTCGTAAAACAATCAATCCAAGATAGTCAACTTGTTCGGAAAGTTTGGATCGCTGGTTCAATGTCGCCGCTCGAGGACTGTTATCACCCTGAATTAGTGCCTGATCCTGCCACGGCGCTTCGCGAACACAATGAAAAAGCCAGTTGGTTACACGAGTCTGGCGTCGATTTTATCCTCATTGAAACCATGAATACTCGCTCAGAAGCAATTACGGCAACGAAAGCCGCGCTTTCAACTCAATTACCGGTTATTGTCTCATTTATTTTAAACAATGATGGACAAATTTGGAATGGCGATGCTTTGACTCAAACCGCAAGTGAGATAATAAAACTCGGTGCTACGGGCATCTCGATCAACTGCACGCACCACCGGATCATTACTCGTGCCATCGAAGACCTAAATCAGAATGGAATTAAACCGGTTTGTGCATACGCAAACGCCGGCATTTATAATCCTCATTCCGGCTGGGAAACCGATCCGATTTTTACCTCGGAATTCTATGCTGAAACGGTTTTTAGTTGGTTGCAAAAAGGAGTTCACATCGTTGGCGGATGTTGCGGTATTAATCCAAAAACGATCAGCGCCATCGTAAAAAAAGTCCAGCGTGACGGGGAATCACTCTGGACTGGAGGGTAGTGAGAATTAGGGATAAAGAGTCTGGTAAAAAACCAATTATAAATTAACACTTACACGTTTAAATAAATTTGCGGCAAATCACATGATAATTTTTTTTGGTTAAAAAATGGAGAAAATCTCAGGTAATTTAGTCGGCGCCTAAATTACTCCAATAAACAGAACCGGACGCCCCTCGAATCCAAGCAGAATTTCCATTGCCGGCTTCATCCGGGATATAATCATTACATGATCCGTTAAATCGCCAGATTCCAACGGGCAATACCGATAGACTTTCCATAAAATGCTCAAACAATTTGTCAGGATGATTTTGATGAAACAGCACTTCATCGGAGCTGAGACATCGATTCCACAACCGGACTTCATCCACCAATCCAGTCCAAAAATTCCGCGCGCCGGTATTGCGTCCCGGCGATCTGTAAGCGCCGCCGATTAACAAATTGCTCAAGCCGACGTTAATGTCGATTCCGGCTAGCGCGAAGGAGGCAATTTCTTTTCCATCGAAGTAAAACCGCACATGAGACTCTTGCCGGGTTAAGCAAATTTGATGAAATCTTGACTGACGCCAATCCAGTGACGCCGGATGAAAACCGCCCATAGTTTGCTCATCGACAGTAAAATCGATCCGGCTTGAATCCGAATCTCCCTGAAAAAAACCAATCTCGGTCCCGCCCAGTTCGTTGCCAATCATCAGGATCGCCCGTTGAGAATCCGGAAGCGATGTGTCCGCCTGTATCCATATTTCAATGGAAAAATCTCTGGAAAAAATTGAATCCAGCGCCGCGTTCCCAGAAATTTCCAGATAACTCCGACCGGAAAATCCAACCGAGTTAATATCGTTTGAGATTGCATCATCTTCGCAAGACAGAAGAAAAAAACTGATAACGACCGTGAATAAAAATAAGAGCCTTTGAAGTCCATTCAAGTGTACTTTTTTACTGTCAGGTTTTTGCGATATTAACCCGTGAAAAATCATAGTTGCTGATACATTCTCCCCAGATTTTTCCCTTCTGCATCGAACGAATCGATACCGATTTTCAGATTTTCACCATCGAAAAAAAATGTCTGACTTCCGACAAACTTTTCGTCTTTTCCAAAAGTGACTTTCCTTGTAATCAACCGGAATTTGTCGAAATACATTTCGTAGGAGCTATACATTTCTTTTGCATCATCGTAAACCGTTCCGCGAGCGGCATACGCATCGGTTTCGGATTTTTGAAAGACAAATTGATAATGATAATATTGATTCCCACTGTCGTCCATAACGATCAATCGTTCCAAACGATTGTCCGATGAATAAAGGCATTTAATGACCCAGCCCGGTTTGACCATATTAAATTGCAAGTCGAAATAATAGGGATTCAGATCGGTCAGTTTACCGCCTTCGGGAAAATCGATTCTCTGCTCCAAAATCGTACCGTTTGCGCCATAAGTAAATTTTCCGCGCGCAATTGGGTTTTTACCATTGATTAAATAGTCAACGTAACGGATTTGTCCAAATTCATCTCGCACCATTTTCGCACGGGGTATCGGCTTTCTTCCGTCGGGCGTAGTAAAATGAAAATATTTGTTAAATAGCAAATCAAATTGGAAAACATAGGAATATTTGAAATTTCGTCCAACCAACAGCGGACTCGTTCTGCCAGGAATGAATTCGAGCGACTGAAGGTTTCCGGCAGTGTCGAACATTCCCTTAAAATGAGATTTTCCGACAATATCTTTCGGTTCCACAGATTGCGTCATCAGTTGATCAGCAGTCAGATTCGTCGCATAGTAGCGGACTTTCTCAGCCGACGAGGCGCGGTCGCTGGAAAAATCAACCGGATTACCGGTTTTATCGAAGGAAGCGATAAAATCTGTCATATCTCGTAGATCGTCTTCACCAACTGGAACGACGATATTTAAAGAATCAATCAGCAAATGAAATCCCTTTTTGTCACGATAAGAAGGCAGAAAATGAACGCCCGGTTTTTGATATGCTGGCAGATTTGGGGCCAATTTATCTTCAATTACAATAAACCGTGACGTCGATTCGTTTTTCCGATCATCGGTAACTAATTCTTTCCCGTCGATGCTTTCTATCAGGAAGCCCGCTAAAAAGACCAGGTACCACTGCTTCATGAATTCTCCAATCTACTCTATTACTCCGGCAGACATTTAAATAACATGATAAAAATTGAAAAAGATTTTGATAATAAGCAAAAGGTAAGAATCAAAGAGAGGTTGAGACTTCCTTTCCGAATGGCGAGAGTGCCAGCGACAATAATTTGACATGTTGCTTGGCAAACGGAATGCCAACGATCGTCACGGCGCATATCAACGCGAAAACCAGATGAAAAAACGTTAGCCAGATACCGCCGAACAGGAGCCAAATCAAATTCATAACCGTCGAGAGGCAACCCGGCGCGGATGGTTTATAGCGTATCGTTTCACCAAACGGCATGAGTCCGAGAATTGACAATTTAATGCATTGAATCCCAAACGGAATGCCGACGATCGTCAAACACAACACAACGCCACCCCACAAATATCCCAGAAAGATAAAAATCCCACCGCCAAGAAAAATCCACAATATATTTCCAAGAGTACTCATTTTTCAGATTTCCTGATTGACTCTTACATTTGACCGGACGTCGATAACTCTATCAGGATAGTCGGTAAAAACACCGTCGACTCCCAAGTCGATCATCCGTTGAATATCATCCGGAAAATTGACAGTAAAAACGAAAACCTTGATCCCCCGGCGGTGCGCTTCTTCGATGATTTCTTCATTGACAAATTCGATGCTGATATTGATTGAATAAACGTCCAGTTCAGCGGCAAATTTCGCCCAGCCGATTGGTATTCCGAAAATTAGCGCACCGGTTTTTATTTCCGGAATCAGCGTTTTTATCGTTTTCAATTCATAATGATTAAAGGAAGAAACTTGAAATTGATCGTATCTCCAACCATGTTTGCGAACATACTCGTTGATCACGTTTGCTACCAATGGCGCTGTACATTCGTTTTTAACCTCGATATTCACGCTCGTCCGACGATTCACGAGGTCGAGTACTTCGGTCAGCAGAGGAATCCGACCGCCGCCTTTTACTTCTAACGATCGGATTTCGTCGAATGTTTTCTCTTCTACAAGTCCAGTCCCGGTTGTCAATCTTTCCAACCGATAATCGTGAATGACGACGAGATCGCCGTCAACGATAAAAACGTCCAGTTCAATACCGTCAACACCAAGATCAATGGCTTTTTGAAAAGATGCCAGCGTGTTTTCCGGAGCGTAACCCGGCGCTCCCTGATGTCCAAAACAGAGAAAAGAACTCATGTTTACTGCCTCTCGCTTTAAATGAACAATTGTGCGATCCGTTGAAATTTAGTTCCGCCGATGCATTTATTTCACAGATTTCATGCTCAGTTGAATGCGACCGCGATCGATGTCTATCAAGATAACCCGCACATCGACAATATCGCCGACCGAAACGACCTGACTCGGATTTTTAACGAACCGGTCCGAAATCTGGCTGATATGGACCAGACCCGCTTGTTTGACGCCAATATCGACAAATACGCCGAAATCAACGACGTTACGGACGGTTCCTTTAAGAATCATCCCTTCTTTTAGATCTTCAATTTTGAGAATGTCGCTTTTCAATATCGGTTTGGGCAATTCTTCGCGCGGATCGCGTCCCGGCTTCTCCAAATCGGTAAGTATATCTTTCAAGGTTGGTTCACCGATGCCGATTTCTACTGCCAGATCGCTCATTCTTGTCTGGCTGTTTGAAATCATCAGCCGAATCTTCTGCTCGCCAATTCGAATATTCTCGATCTTATACTTTTTCAAAAGGCGGTTCGTCGCCTCGTAAGATTCCGGGTGAATCCACGTGTTATCCAACGGGTTTTCACCGCCCGAAATTCGGAGGAAACCGGCGGCTTGTTCAAATATACTGACACCGATTCCCAGAACATTTTTCAACTGTTCACGATTTTTGAAACAACCGTTTTTTTCTCGATGACTAACAATGTTTGCCGCGTTTCGACTGGTTAATCCGGAGACATAAGTCAATAAAGATAACGACGCAGTATTTAGATCAACACCGACATGATTAACGCAATCTTCGATAACGCTGTGAAGCGATTCTGTCAATCGTTTTTGGTTAACGTCGTGCTGATATTGACCAACGCCGATGCTTTTCGGCTCGATCTTCACAAGTTCCGCGAGCGGATCGAGCAAGCGACGGGCAATCGAAATATTGCCGCGCAAACTTGCCTCCAAATCTGGAAATTCCTCCTGCGCAATTTTTGATGCAGAGTAAACCGACGCGCCCGCTTCGCTGACAATAACGTAATATAATTCCCTGACGGTTTTCATCTCACAAATCAAATCGGCGACCAATGATTCTGTTTCGCGGCTCGCAGTTCCGTTTCCGATAGCAATGACATCAACGTTGTATTTCAGGATCATTTTCTTCAGAATAACTTTCGATTCATCGGCTTCATTTTGTGGTGGATGTGGATAAATAGTCACACCCGCAAGATATTTGCCGGTTTTATCGATAACCGCAACCTTTGAGCCGGTTCGGAATCCGGGGTCGATGCCCATGATAATTTTGCCAGAAATGGGCGGTTGAAGAAACAGATTTTTCAGGTTAAGCGCAAATATCCGAATTGCCTGTTTCTCCGCCGTCTCCGTCAAACCGCTGCGAATTTCTCGCTCGATCGACGGCGCAGTCAATCGCTGATAACCGTCCCGGATCGCATCCAGTAAATATTTATGAAAAATCGACCGGGAATCGACGACCATTTTCTTTCCAATCCGAAGTAAAATATCATCGATATTCACCGATATATCAACTTTCAGAATGCCTTCCTTTTCGCCACGATTGATCGCCAAAATTCGGTGCGACGGAATCTTGCTGATCGGTTCGGTGTACTCATAGTACATCTCAAAGACGCTTTTTTCGTCCTTATTCTTTGCTTCGGAAACGATGATACCGGTTTTAAAAGTAACCTCCCGAACCATCCCGCGGATGTCGGCGTTTTCTGAAATCGTCTCCGCAACGATATCTTGCGCTCCCTGTAATGCTTCTTCCGGTGTGTTTACACCCGTTTCCGGATTCATAAAAGCCGCGGCGACATCCAGCGGATCGCCGGTCAGTGTCTGTTGCTCGAGAATCAGATCAGCCAAAGCCTGAAGCCCTTTTTCACGGGCAATTGATGCGCGGGTTCGTTTTTTAGGCTTGTACGGCAAATATAAATCTTCCAAATCCTGAAGTTTTGTCGTTGCCTCGATTTTCGCTTTCAATTCCGGAGTCAACTTGCCCTGTTCTTCAATACTGGACAGTACGGTCTTCTTGCGTTTTTCCAGTGAACGAAGATATTCCACCCGCTCCTGAATAAGCCGGATTTGGACTTCGTCCAGCGAACCGGTGCGTTCTTTTCGATAGCGCGCAAGGAATGGAATGGTGGCACCTTCATCCAGTAATTGGACGGTTTGAATGATTTGGTTTGCCCGCAGGTGCGTTTCTTTTGCAACGATCTGATATATTTGTTGCTCGGTCATCAATATTTCCTGTTCAATTAGTTTCTTCCTGAAAAAACGATGAAATCTACGGCATCGAAGGGAAAAGTCAAATTTGAAATGAATATGAAAAAATGTTTTACATGATGTTTTTCAATTACTTGTGATAAAATGGTTATATAAAACGTAAGATTTAGACAATTTCTTTACGTAACAAATATTATTCTGTCTCTTTATCAATCTATTTCTCCAATAAAATTCGAAGTATTGTCAAAATCTTTGCGACGCCCCAGATACGTTGTTCGAGGGATTTGCTGTTCAGATAATTGATATTCATGGTACAAATATAAAAAAATCCAGTATCCGATTTTCTGCTCATCCGTATTCTTAAATTTCTTAAATTACTTTTGTTCTTTAACCATTTTTTCAGGAGCCGTCGGAGGAAAGATTTTCGTTTTAAAATGACTATTATCATCGAAAAATAAGAGAAATCGGATGATGACCCGGATAGAACAAATCAAAAAAGTATTTGACGCTACTGGTGAACTAACGCCAGATGACAAAACATACCGCCGTTTTGCATCGTCCTTTTTGAACCGTTTAATTTCGTTCGACATTGGCAAGGGCGACGCCACTGTATTTCCGGAAAACGTTTATCACTCTTCTGCTGAGGCTTTCATCATTGCCAAATCGCCAGCGATTATTGCCGGTCTCGAAGAAACAACAATGTTTCTGAACGAATTTTATCTCACTGGAGAAACGAAATTTAGAAACGGCGATGCGATCGAGACGGGCGAAACCTTACTAAAAATTCGCGGCAACACCGGAGATATTCTCGCCGTCGAGCGAACGATTCTGAACGTTCTCCAGCGACTGAGCGGAATCGCCACCGTGACCGAAGAATATTCCGAACGGCTCGCGGGAACGCATTGTTTCGTCGTCGCAACGCGTAAAACGCTCTGGGGAATGTTAGACAAATCCGCAGTTCAACATGGCGGCGGATTTTCGCATCGACTCGGTTTATACGACGCGGCGATGTTAAAGGAAAATCATCTCGCCGCCTTGAAGAATTCGGAGCAACCAAACGCTATTCGCGATTCCGTCCAGACAATCATCCAGATACATCCACATCTCCGTTTTATTGAGATAGAAGTTCGGTCGGAAGACGAATTCTGGGAAATCGCGGATATCTTTAAAACGATAAAAACACCAGTCCCAAAAGTCATCATGTTCGATCATTTTCAACCAACTGCAATCTCGCCAATTATCGCGGAATTGGTTCGGCGGAACTTACGTGATGAAATTTTTCTTGAAGCGTCCGGAAACGTTACGCTCGAAACGGTTTCCGATTATGCAAAATCCGGCGTCGATGTCGTCTCAGTTGGCGCATTGACACATTCGGTTAAAAGCGCTGATTTCAGTCTGCTTTTTTCAACGGACTCAGGAAAATGAAACCGATCTATTTCGACCATAATGCCAGTACGCCGCTGATTCCCGAAGTCATTGCCGAAATGACGCCGTATCTTCAATCGGGATTCGGGAACCCGTCGAGCAGTCATTCCTTTGGGCAGGAAAGCAAACGCGCCATCGAATCAGCGCGAATGCAAGTTGCCAATCTGCTGAACTGCCAGTCCGAAGAAATTGTCTTCACCAGCGGCGGCACAGAATCGAATAATTTCGCCATTCGAGGCGTTCTGGAAAACCACGCAAACGGTCACATCATTACCAGTTCAATTGAGCATCCCGCAGTTCTGGAAGTTTGTCGCTATTTAGAAAAGCACGGCTCTTCGGTCACATATTTACCAGTCGATTCCGACGGGCTTGTCAATCCGGATGATCTGCGGAAAGCGATTCGACCGGATACGATTCTGATTTCAATCATGCTTGCGAACAACGAAGTCGGAACGATTCAACCAATTCAAACGCTGGCAGGAATTGCCCATGAATTGGGAATTCCGTTTCATACCGATGCGGCGCAAGCGGTTGGGAAAATTCACGTCGATGTCGCTGAACTCGGCGTGAATCTGTTATCGGTCGCCGGTCACAAAATGAACGCTCCAAAAGGCGTCGGCGCATTGTTTATCAAAACGGGAACACGCCTTTCGCCGCTCCTTTTAGGCGCCGGACACGAGAGAGGATTGCGAGCCGGAACTGAAAATGTGCTGGAAATCGTTGGACTTGGAATAGCAGCTGAAAATTTCAGGAACAACGAAACGACGATTATTCAAAACCTGCGTCGTTTACGGGATGAATTCATCGCCGAAATCCAGAACGAATTGCCGGATGTTCGGTTCAATGGCTCCATCGAAAATTGCCTCCCGAACACAGCCAATCTTTGGTTTCCCGGCATTGACACCAACACGCTTTTATCCGAATTGCCAAACGTTGCGGCATCCGCCGGAGCCGCATGTCACGCTAACGATGTTGAACCGTCTCATGTTCTCAAAGCGATGGGATTTCCGACCGAACGGATTCTCAGTTCCGTCCGTTTTTCCATCGGCAGAACGACAACTGAGTCCGAAGTTCAACAAGCCGCGCAATTGATTTGTGAAACAGTCCAAAAACTGACGGGAATGCCGGATTTCCCGGAGCCATCCAAAAATGTGCCAACCGTTCGACTCACGCAATTCACACATGGATTAGGTTGTGCTTGCAAGATTCGTCCGCAGAGTCTGGAAAAAATCCTGAAAAATCTGAAACCGACGCTGACAGCGCAGGCACAGGTTGGATTTGAGAGTTTCGACGACGCCGCTGTTTATCGGATCAACGATTCTACATCGATCGTTTCGACAGTCGATTTTTTCACACCGGTTGTCGATGATCCGTTTGACTTTGGACGCATCGCCGCGGCAAATTCTCTGAGCGATATTTACGCAATGGGCGCCAAACCGCTCTTCGCATTAAACATCGTCGCTTTCCCAGAAAAGCGCCTGCCACTGGATGTTCTCGAGCAGATTCTACGCGGCGCGCAATCAATTGCCGACGAAGTCGGAATCCCCATTCTCGGCGGACATACAATCGAAGACAACGAGCCAAAATTCGGCTGGGCGGTAAATGGAATCGCGCACCCGGACCGCATTATCCGAAACATCGGCGCAAAAACCGGCGACGCTCTGGTTTTGACAAAACCGATTGGCGTCGGTATTCTCTCGACAGCGCTGAAACGCGGATTGATCGACACCTTGGAAACAGAAACGCTCGTCCGCATCATGTCAACGCTAAACGCCAAATCCGCCGAAATCATGAGTAAGTTTCCAATCCACGCTTGCACAGACATTACCGGATTTGGACTATTGGGTCATCTGCACGAAATGACCTCAGGCAGTCATGTCACCGCAAGAATTTTTTCCTCGCAGGTCCCAGTCATTTCCAGAACGATGGAAATGATCCGGCGAGATGTCATTCCCGGCGGCACCGACGCAAACCGGCAGTTTGCCGAACACTTTGTCGAATGGGATGATCGCGTTTCGCAATCCGTTCGGATTCTTCTGTGCGATGCGCAAACGTCAGGTGGATTACTGGTCGCTTTATCGAAGAAAATCGCCGATGAATTAGTCAAAGAACTGCATGATGGCGAAGTTGAGACCGCCTCAGTGATTGGCGTCATAGAAACCGGTGAGGACGGAAAAATTCTCGTTGCGCCGTAAGATTATTTTCTTAGATTAAACCGAAAGCGCTATGACTCGATACCGAAGAGAATATATGAAAATCGCCCGAAAGATGACACTTTCGGATATTCAAGCCGGTGTTTCCGGAGATGATTTGTCACTCGAAAACCTCGTCGAAGACGGCCGCGTTAATCCGGCATCAAATTTCTTTCTCGGTGTCTTTAGCCAAAAAGGATTGCATCGCATTATTCAGGCATTTGGATTGGTCGATATATTACATCAGACCGGGCTTGATAATATTACGATCGACATCGACACTTCCGATCCGCACACACATCGTCTATATACGTACACTGGCGCACATCAACCAGAGAATATCATTTGCGAACTGGTTTTAAAACAAGGACCCTTGAATCTCAACGAACAAGATTTATCTATTCTTCCTGAACAGAAACCTAATCTTCTTCAGGTTGAATGGCTTCTCCTCCAAAATCCAAAACGCGACTTTAGTGATGAGCGTCCACCGCTTCCCGGGCAAATGCACCCGGGGCTGGGAATTGGCGATCGCCTGCTCCAAATTTTAATTATCATGACCAGGCGGCTCCGTTTGGAAGGAATGGTGAACAAGCCTCGATATTTTCACACCGCATTCATGTTCACAAAAGGTTTCTCATTCGTCAATCCGCAGAGTCAAGCGCAGATTTACGCGATCAGCAAAAGTCTCCTGCCGAAATATTCTTTCTATACCGTTGCGTGGGCGGCACATTTCAACTGCATCGTAAACGAGATCGATAATTCGTATATGGAATGGAAGCCCGATTACCTGCTCTTTCCGCTGTCGAAGGATTACATCAAATATTTCCGATCCAAACCTTATTTGAAAAAAATTCAACAATACTCAAAGAAGATGAAATACACTATCGATACCGAACGATTCGCTCGATGTATGCAGAAAAACAATTTGAAGATTTACGATTCTCTGAACAAATAACCGTTTTACGCCTCTATCATGAATTTTCCTGATACGACCGCCACACCTGAATCCTCGGTATTGATTTTGGGAAATGGTACCTACCCACCGGATAAAATCCGGAATCGAATCGTTTCCTCGTTTTCATCGATTATTTGTGCGGACGGAGGAAGTCGGACCGCTCGGGAAATGGATATTCTTCCAACGGCGATCATCGGTGATTTGGATTCATCCAACAAAAAAGATCTGAAATACTTTGCGGATCGGAATGTCCGCATTCTTCATCATACTTCACAGGAAGAGAACGATTTGGAAAAATGCCTTCGGTACGTTTTCCGCAGAGGATACAAAAGA
>PEYN01000075.1 GCA_002774355.1 Candidatus Marinimicrobia bacterium CG08_land_8_20_14_0_20_45_22
CTCTCAACAGAGGGAAAAGATTTTCTACCCCAACTATTTTTGCAGTACTGACATTTCCAACCGTACCTATTCATTGAAGATTACGCATTTAATGTCACAAAAGACCTTTTATGATGGGATAGTGGAAGTGGCTTCGACAAAGTACGATACTTATCCGGCAGAAAAACGCGACCGCACGAAAGTTTACGACATTATTCCGGGCGACGGCGTCTATTTGGTTGATGAAGCGCCATGGGGATTTGAAACGCTTCTGGCTTCGAAAAGTATCGACGGATTTATGATGGGCGCCAAGAGCAACGCACGTGATTCCACCAAAACCTCGAGAATTAAAGTAAAGTGGGATTTAACTTCTCAAATTAATACAAACCATCAACTAAAAACCGGTTTCCAAGTTGATTTCTATAATTATAAGATGAATTATGGTGGTATTAATCCTGACCTTCCGACCGGAAGACCGTGGACGAAATGGGAGAGAAGTCCTTATCAACTTGGAGTTTACGGAATGGATAAACTCGAATATGAAGGTTGGAATGCAACGCTCGGTTTACGTGTAGAATATTTCAATCCGAATTGCGAATGGTACGATGTTTCTGCCTATGACAGAGTTTTATTCACATCGAAATATGCTACCGGCGATTACAAACTCAAAAAAGCCGAAAGTTTGTTGACATTCCTGCCACGTCTGGGAATTTCTCACCCGATTACAGTGAATTCGAAACTCTATTTCAATTACGGGCACATGCGGCAGAGATTTTCGCCCGGGCAACTTTTCGGCGTGACAAGAATTACTGGAGGTCAGGTTTCCTCATTTGGAAATCCGGAATTGCCGATGGAAAAGACGATTGAGTACGAATTAGGTTACGATCATGCGTTATTCGATCAGTATCTGTTTCATGCCGCGGCTTATTATAAGGATAAATCCGATCAGGCAAGTTCCATATCTTATGTAAGTGCTGACAATACTGTCGATTATAATCAGTATGCCAACATCTTTTATCAGGATGTGCGCGGGTTGGAAATCGAACTACGGAAACGTGTCGGAAGTTGGATGACAGGATTTTTAAACTATACCTACGCGGTCTATACGTCAGGCCGTTTTGGCATCGCTCAGCGATATGAGAATCCATCCGAACAGAAGAAATACGAGCTCAATGTATCGACTCAGGCACAGTATAAACCGATTCCGCAACCGCAGGCAAAGTTCAATCTTTCGTTCCACACACCGATGAAGTTTGGACCTGCAATTGGTAAACAACATGTTCTTGGCGGTTGGGATATGACTTTTACCGGCAGTTGGACGGCTGGTTCTTATGTAACGTACGGAAACGTTATCGGTGTGACATATAACATCCGTTGGAGAGATTCCAAAAACGTCGATATGAAAATTGCCAAGACTTTTGACTTTGGTCCATTGGATGTGACGGTTTTAACTGAGGTGTTTAATGTGCTGAATCTCAAGAGACTTTCATTGACGTCGCTTGGTGATATAAATCTGACGCCAGCCATTTATACAAAATATACTGAGTCGCTCCAATTCCCGAAGAAAGTATACGACGAATTGGGTGATAAACATCTATCTGGAAGTGACAAATTAGGCGATTATAGGCCGTCGAACGTAAAATATCAGGAAATGGATTACATCTATACAACAACGAATTTTAGTAATGCCAATCCACTGGTTATCTATTATGTAGAAGATCAAGGTAAATATTTCCAGTTAGATAAAGCCTTAAGCGAAGGTGGCGTATGGCAGGAAGTCTCTAAGAGCCGAATTAAGAAGATCAAAGATGACAAAGCATATATTTTCAATCCCTGTAACGAGTCGTTCATGTTCTTCAATCCCCGAGACGTTTTCTTCGGCGTCCGCATTTCATATGAATTATAGTAATGTACAAATTTGATACAAAAGGAATGACTATGAGAAAAACGACAAACGAACTTCATATCATTTCCGCAATCTTCTGCGTCGGTCTGGTTTCTCTGACCTTGTGGGTCAATCCGACTTTTGGCGCAGAGGCGAAGTGGATTAAGGTCAGCAATATTCACAACTTCTTTCAATCTTACGGATGCGAACCTGAAGAAGCTTTCATTCTGGAACAGCAGGCAGGCATGCGTTGGCCTGCATTTTATGCAATTCAGGATTGTCAGGCGGCAAGAGGCATGTGGATCGGATTAACGAACTTCACTGATGTTGTTGCCAATAATAAAGTATATACGCATAAAGTCGTCCACTGCGGACCACGTCCCCGTACGGAAATCGAACAGAATGAATTCATGCCGGTCACTTTCAAATTAGTTGGCAGAATCGCTCATTCGGACGTGTATGTGGATGGCGAACCGGCGACTCCATTGGTTTATGACGATATCGTCGAGGAATACGATCCAACCATGAGCGCCGACCGTATGTTATACAACGTTGTCAATACCGAAGTCGGTATTACCTTCACACGAAAGACATACGCATTCAGCCAGCAGTATAACGACAATTACTTTATCTACGATTTTACTTTTAAAAACACCGGCATTTGCAGTAAAGCCGATGCGAATGGCGCCGTTGCCACCCACTCAAATACGTTGGATGGGGTTTATTTTCATTGGCAGTATAGAAATGCCGTCGCCAAAGAAGGAAACGTAGAAGGTTCTGTGATTAATTATCAAGGAAATCCCGGATGGGGAACGCCGCGTAGTATGCGGTGGGGTATCCATACGATGAATCATGTGATTGGAACTGATCCGAACAATCCGTACATGAGCGGTAAACTCTATACTGATGTAACCACAATAGGGGGCGATTGGTTAGATGATGATGGGAACGTGATTCGAGCGTTCTATTCATGGGGCGGTAGACATTCGGAAGTTTCCTATGACAATATTGGTTCTC
>PEYN01000076.1 GCA_002774355.1 Candidatus Marinimicrobia bacterium CG08_land_8_20_14_0_20_45_22
ATAATAAAAATGCAAAGATTAATTGGCAGTTTACAACAGATGATGCACGTATTAAACTCAAACGGTTATATCCGTCATTATCATGTTAACATAACACTACTTATCCGTTCATTTTATATTCTTTATATTCAAAAAGCTACTTGATTATAAGAGAAATTTCCAAAAGAATCAATAAAAAATTTGCCACCTCTGTCTATTCTTTAATAACTCACAACAGTTTTTAAAATATTTTTCAAAGTATCCCGTAAACATGAGGTAATTCAATGCAGAATGGATTCGTTTTCTGAAGGAAAGATTTTGAAGTGAGTGCAGTAGGATTCGAACCTACGACCCACGGCTTAAAAGGCCGATGCTCTACCAACTGAGCTATGCACCCTGAAAAAAAGCCTACAAAATTATCAATCAATCAACAGATTTCCAAGAAAAATTCCGGCGGGAAAGATCGCCTATTGATAGAAAATTCTGTGGTAAAAATTAGGAATTTGATTTATTTCTTTTCTCGTCTTATCTTGTAACTGTAATATTGAATAGGAAAAAGGTTGAAATGAAGATGTCGAGAGGAACGGTTTTTCTGGTTATACTGTGGTTGGGATGGATTTCCTGTGGTGGACGTGTTACTCAAACGGCGGCGCCTTTTCTTTCCGATGGGCGATATGATTCGGAGTTTCCAAACCGTAATGTTTCCCGCCACTTAAAGGACATCGGCGAATCGATCAAACTCCTGAATTCCATAGCTTATTACAAATCCTTTGTCTTCCCGGAAAACAGCCGTATTCACCCGGCGGAAATCAATCAGAGTACACTAAAAAACAAACCCATTCAGCAAATTTACTTCACCAAAACTGCCTCAGGAACAGGATGCATTATTTTCAATGACGGCAGTAAACTCTTGCTATTGACCTGTGCGCATATCATCGATTTCCCGGATACGATTATTAAATATCAAAACAGCGACAATCTGAAGAATGAGTTTGTTCAGAGTATCTCGTTTAAAGAGAAACAGACGAATTACGCATCGGATTTGCCGAGTTCCGGCGAATTTGAGATCGTCGCCTCCGATGAAAACGCGGACATCGCCTTGTTGGGTCAAAAATTTACTGACGGCGAATTTCACAACATTCCGGTATTTAGTTACCCGCTTGGTAAAGCAAAAGAACTTGAATGGGGCAGTTTCGTTTATTTGCTGGGTTTTCCGCGCGGATATAAGATGGTGACGACTGGAATTGTCAGCGATCCGAATCGTGGAAAGGACGGCAGTTTTTTACTCGACGCATTGTTCAACCGCGGATTCAGCGGCGGAATTGTCCTCGCCGTTCGGGACGGTGTTCCGAATTTTGAGTGGGTCGGCATCGCGCGATCAGCGGCGGCGGAATTCGATTTAAGAATCAAACCGCCCGAGCATTTCGATTTAACGAAATACGACGATCATCTGCCTTATCATGGTGATTTATTCATTGATCAACAGGCAGAAATTCAGTATGGAATTACCCATATCATTCCAATGGAAACCATCCAGAAATTTACGTTACAAAATGAATCGAAAATCCGTTCGGCGGGTTACGCCCTTCCTCAAACAATGAAAACAGATTCGCCCCCAGATAAATAAATGACGCCAAAAAACATTAAACAAAAATATTATTTCACTCTGATTTATTACTATTTCAAGTTGGGGCGGAAAGACTTGGAACTGTTCATTCGGGAATTTAAATTCCATGTTTGTTAAACTGACTTTATGTTTATTGAAAATTTTTGATTCAACTATTTTAAAAAGGAGTTCACATGTCAACAAAAGTAGCAATTAATGGCTTTGGAAGAATCGGCCGATTGGTTTTCAAGGCCGCCTACCAAAAAGCCGATCTCGAGATCGTCGGCATCAATGATTTAACGGATGCAAAAACACTGGCGCATCTACTGAAATATGACAGCATTCACGGCAAATTTCAGGGCGAGATCAAAGCAGAAGAAACCGCTATCGTCGTCGATGGGAAAAAGTACCCGATTTTCGCTCAAAAAGATCCGGCAATGTTGCCGTGGGGACAATTGGGCGTCGATATTGTCGTCGAAGCGACCGGCAAGTTCCGCAGTCGCGAAGGCATGATGAAACATATTCAAGCCGGCGCTAAGAAAGTGATCCTGACCGTTCCCGCCGACAAGAAAGAAGACGTGGACGCCACGATAGTTCCGGGAGTTAATGACGAGATGCTGACTAAAGATTGCGTCTTCGTATCGAATGCTTCCTGCACAACGAACTGCCTCGCTCCAATCACTAAAGTTCTGAATGACAATTTCGGTGTTAAACGCGGTTTGATGAACACGATCCACAGTTACACGAATGATCAGGTTATCCTTGATTTCCCGCATAAAGATCTTCGCCGCGCCCGCGCCGCCGCTCTGTCAATTATTCCGACCAAAACCGGCGCCGCAAAAGCCATCGGACTCGTCATTCCGGCATTGGATAAAAAATTAGATGGTTTTTCCATGCGCGTTCCGACTCCGGATGGCTCGGTCGTTGATTTGACCGTCGAACTTGAAAAAACGACAACGAAGGAAGAAATCAATGCTGCGATGAAAGCCGCCGCCGAAGGCGCCATGAAAGGCGTTTTGGAGTATTGCGTTGATCCTATCGTCAGCAAAGATGTCGTCGATAATTCCCACTCTTCAATCTTCGACTCACTTTTGACGCAGGTTATCGACGGAAACTTCGTAAAAGTCGTCTCTTGGTACGACAACGAATGGGGTTATTCCAACCGCGTCGTCGAACTCGTCCAAAAAATGGGCAAATTTTAAGCGTCACCCAGTAGTACGTTATACATGAAAACTGTTAATTTCATATTTGGGATTCATAATCACCAGCCGGTTGGCAACTTTGATTTTGTGTTTGAAGCCGCGTACCAAGACAGTTATCTGCCTTTTATGAAAATAGTCGAAGAATATCCCGATATTCATATCTCGTTTCATTTCAGCGGTTGTTTGCTGGAATGGCTCGAAGTGCATCACCCGGAATATTTGGATAAGGTCGCGACCTTGGTATCTCGCGGAAACGTGGAAATCATCTCGGGCGGTTTCTTCGAACCGGTGCTTGCTATTATTCCCGACGTTGATAAAATTGGACAAATCCGGATGATGAATGATTTCATCCGAAACCGATTCCATTACAAAGCGAGAGGACTTTGGCTGACCGAACGCGTCTGGGAACCGTCACTCGCGAAACCGATCGCGGAATCGGGAATTCAATATATCACGGTGGACGATTACCACTTCTTGAGCACTGGAAAACAGGCGAAGGAACTGACGGGACACTTCATCACGGAAGAACAAGGCAAAACACTCTCAATTTTCCCCATTAACCAAAAATTGCGTTATGCTATTCCGTTTCAGGAACCACAAATCACGATTGATCTTCTGGGTCAATTCGCCACCGAAGACGGAAACAACGTGATCGTTATGGCGGACGATGGCGAGAAATTTGGCGTTTGGCCGGGCACGCGCGAGGCTGTTTTTGATAATAACTGGCTGAGAAAATTCTTCGACATTCTTCTACAAAACAAGGAATGGCTCAAGACATTGACTTTCTCAGAATGGTACGACGCTCATCCGCCGAAAGGACGCATTTATTTGCCAACGGCTTCGTACTTTGAGATGAGTGAGTGGTCTTTACCTTGGGAACAGGGCGAAAAGTTCAGCGATCTGGTCCATGACTTCGAAAAAAAGAAAAAAATTGACGAAGTTCGCCCATTCATTAAAGGCGGATTCTGGCGCAATTTCCTCTTCAAATACGATGAAGGAAACTGGATGCAGAAAAAAATGCAGAGGTTGTCTGATCGTCTGCATAAACTGAATTCGGATGAATTCACACCGAAAGAAATCGCCATGTTGAACGAATCCCGCGAACATCTCTGGCGAAGTATGTGCAATTGCGCGTACTGGCACGGCATCTTCGGCGGACTTTACCTACCGCATCTTCGGCACGCGATTTATTCTGAACTTTTGAAAAGCGAAAATCTTCTGAACAGAATCGAAAAAAAGAGTGGATTCATCGCCGAATTCATGGATTTTGACGCTGACGGAATGGAAGAAATTCTGGTCACCAACGGAAATATTCACGCCGGATTTGCGCCTCATCGCGGCGCCATTATGGAAGAGCTGTCGCTGTTCGACAAATCTTTTAACCTGCTGAACAATATCCGCCGTTACCGCGAATCGTACCACCGGAAAGTCTTTCTCGCGGATCAGGAAGAAAATTCCAACTCTTCGGGAAGCATTCACGATCTTGTTCTTTCCAAGGAAAAAGGGTTGGAAAAATATCTGAAGTACGACTTCCATCCGAGGAAAAACCTCGTCGATCACATCATTCATCCGGCGGTCAGTCTCGACCAGTTCCGAAACGGCGATTATTACGAAGACAGTGATTTCCTCGCCGGGAAATACGACACGTTGGTTGATGAGGAAAAGAAAAACATCACCTTTTCACGCGACGGCTGGGTCAACTGGCAGAAATTCTCCATTAAGAAAGTCGTGACCTTCGGAAGATCGTCTATCGACGTTGCCTACCATCTGACGAACACAAGCGATCGTGAGAATGTTTTCCGGTTTGGGCCAGAATTCAATTTCGCATTGCTGGGCGGCAATTCGCCGGATCGTTATTACTTTTCCGGCGAGAAAAAACTCGAACCCGGGGAGTTGAATTCATCCGGCTTCGAACCGGGCATCCAAACGCTGGGCGTCGCCAACGAATGGGACAAATTCAAGGTGGAAATCACGACGCAAATTTCTGCCGATTTCTGGCGGTTTCCGATCGAGACCGTTTCACTTTCCGAGGCGGGATTCGAGCGTGTTTATCAGAGTTCGGTCATTATCCCGTGGTTTCCTATTCGGATTCAACCGGAAGAGACAATCGATATTTTCATAGAATTGAAGATTACGAACCTGTAATCATTTTTTATTTTTTAAAGCCGGTCGTTTCCGAACGGAACGGCCGGTTTTTATTTTTTGAGACCATCTTCTGAGAAACAAACCAGAATCTGAAAAATCCCATTCAACCTATTTAACCAAATCTACCTTATCAACCCATTCAACCTAATTAACCCGATCGCTATTCTCCATCAAAATCTCCGTAATCCCGTCGGCATTTTGTCTAAGAATAACTTGAATCCGGTCGAATAATTGTTCGCCTTTCATTACGCCGGTTCTATAAGATTTGGCGAGCGACTGGCAGATAACAGCCAGATAGGATTTCTGAAGATGATTATCGTCGGAAACCATTAACCGGTACAGGTCGCGCACATGTTTAATAAACAAATAATCATGGAACAACGTTTTCAATTTTAGGGTTTTTTCATGAAGAAGAAAGTCCGATAGTCGGTCGATCAATTCCGCCGAAATTGGACTGCTGATTTCAAATTGCGCCTTCAGGATAAAAAGAAAATTTTCCATATCGCGAAGACCGCCGGGCGACTCCTTGATATCAATCATCTGTTCTTCGAAACCCTTTGCTTTCCGAAAAACAAATTCAGATCGAAGATGTTGGATATATTCCTCTTTTTGCGAGAAAATGTATGGTTGAATTATCTCTTGAATAAAAGTTTCATAAAAACGGGTTGTTCCTACAATCATGCGTGCGCCGAGCAATTGCGATTTGTCAATAAAAGCGTGGTCGTCTGGATGGTCGAAGAATTCCCTGATATTTCTGAAAGTCGTGACATAGTGCTTAAATCGGTCGGCAAACCGATAATGTGGCATGATCGATCGACGGATGATACGTTTGTTCATTTTTAGAATGATGCGGTCGCAGAATTCCAGAATTTCCGGATCGTCGGAATTGAGAAGAATGATCAGGTCATAATCATCGTCAAACGCTTGACCGCGCGCATGACCGCCTGCGGTTAAAATGGCTAAAATGTCCTGCATTTTTGGAGCGTTTTTTTCCATTTCGCTATTTACTTTTTCTCGGCAATAGTCGAACAACCGTTTTAAGTAATTATCAGAAACTAGTGTGAATTCCCGGTTAATTTCCTCCAATGGAGCGCCGTCGATCATACTAATCCCGAGCCGCATAAACTCAAAATCGTAATAATCACCCAACGTATCCATCTTTCCACTAAAAGTGTCAATATTGTCTAAACTTCGATATAATCCATCGGTCAATTTCCAGACTTTCTCCTCTCGATTCAGATAACTGATGAAATGAGGATAACTCCGGAAAACACGGTGAATAAACCGTTTAAAATAGTAACTGCTCCGTAAATACATCTGGCACAACGAATACAGCGCCTGTCGGGATTTCTCGACGTCGGAAGGCCAAATCGGATTCCGAACGATTTCTGTAAATCTTTTCAGATGCACTTCCGATAAATTGGCAATGAAATCATTCAGCCTCTGCGGCGAGTAGTTGACGATCTGGCTCAGTCGCGTCACCGTCTGAAGCGTATCGTCCAAACTGCGTATATAACCATCGGTCAGATCGCAGAAAAACGACATTTTTGCTAACTGTGGACGGTGATTGAGCAGGATCGTAATCAGCGCCAAAATCGGATATGGCGTCTGATTGCTCCAATGAATATAAGACCGCACAAGCGCTTTCTGTTTGGCTTCCGGCAGAGATAAAAAATCGTCCACAAACCGGCTCAACATCGACTCGTCGTCTTTGTCCATCCAATAATGAATATCTTCCCAGAACCGAGTTCCGCGGAAAAACCGCGAGGTTTTCAGGAAATCCACCGCGATGTTGCCGCGATAACCGCCGTCGAGTTTGGGATGCGTCATCGGAAAGAATACCGTAATATTATTGAGGTGGTGCGTAATCTCCCGGATCAGATTCTCGACGCCGGTACGTGCGATTCGCTGATGATCGCGGTAATGCACCATCAACTGCTCCTGCGCGTTAGCGTACGCTTGATCTTCATATCCCATGGCAGAGGCAACTTTTCTTAAGTTTTCAGAATTCTCATCCGATTCGAGCGGAATTTCCTCTTCCTGGACGACGAATAACATATACAAAAATCGGAACGTCTCGAAGAAGGTCAGCGCTTGATAAATAAGTTGGTAATTTTCATGATTCGCCCTGTCGTCAATCATGAGTTTTCCCAGAACTTCGAGCGACGTGTGTCCGTGAATTCCTTTGGCGGTTCGCTGAGCAAAAAGCGCGGCTTTGAGCATTCTCAGCGCATCGCGCTTGGGATTCAGCATCGATTCCGGCGGTTCAAAAGTCATCAGATCGCGAATTTCGCCCAGCAGTCCGCGTAAAAATCCTTCGTGATATTTGTTGTCTTTTCCCTTATGAAAATAGTAGCGTCCAAGGATTTCCCGATCAAAGCGGTTAAACAGCCGGATATTCCCGAGGATCGGAACCGCGTTAAGCATCTCACTGAGAATAACCACATCCTGTATCTGTTCATCAAGAAGCAAATGATATTCCTCGATGGAAGCCGAGAAGCCTCGTTTGATACCGACATGTTCGGAAAGATGGAAGTGAAGCGTGCAGGCGTATTTCAGCATTTCGGTATTTAAAGCACCAAAAGCCGCTGTCAGAATTTCGCGGTTTTTCGGCCCGGTGTCTATCACACCCATGTCGATATCGTCCTGATCGACGCGCGTGCCGACACCGCAAACGACAAAATCGGGACGTTTTTTCTGCGGTAGGAAAATATCCATCAGCGTCGTCATATACGCGCCGGACAAAAGCCGAAAATCGTTTCCGGTACGGATTACAAACGACCGAAAGACATCATAACGGTTCGGCGCTTCAAACAAATCCATCTGTAAAATATCGAGCGCCTTGATATTCATAGTGAGAAATTGAAGCGAAAAATAACAACCGAGCATTTCCAGCGTTTTCGATCGCTCCTCCGAGCATCTGACAATCAGTTTCATCTCTCGTCCGGGATTTGGCGATAAGACTCCGAATTGGAACTGATCAATCAATCCGTTCTTTTCAATCATTGAGACAAGAGAATCGAAATTCCTCTCGATATTGAAAATGTGTTTTAGATGATGGTTTCCAAGCGCCGATGCTCTTGCAAGAACGTCAGAAACGGAGCGATCAGAAATCGTGCTCACTGGTTTAGATGAAATGTTTATCGGGTTTCGGAATGTTCTTCAAGCCACTTTTGGGCAAGTTCGACGCCCATATTATATGCCTGGATATTCAGTTCTTCGGTTCCTTTCGGAACGCGCGCGTGAATTGCGTGCAAAATGGCATCTTCCGATACAATTCCGGAGATTTTAGAGATGATCCCCAGTGCAACGATGTTTGAGACAATGTATTTACCGAGACGCTCAACGGCTGATTGGATGATGGGAAGCGATACAACTTTGTAATTTCCCTCTAATTGCTTGGTAACCATCTGCGAATCGATGATGAGAACGCCGGTTTCCTTCAGATCGCCTACATATTTGTCGCAAGCTTCCTGCGTCAATGCGAGAAGCAGATCGATGTCTTCGGCTTTCGGATAATCGATGTCACCGTCGGAGATGATGACTTCGCTTCGGCTGGCTCCACCTCGGGCTTCAGGTCCGTAGGATTGGCTCTGCGTCGCATTGAGTCCATCATAAATAGCGGCGGCTTCAGCAAGCACTTTTCCCACTAAAATAAGTCCCTGTCCACCGGAACCGCTGAGTCTGATTTCATATCTGAATGGCATAGTTTTCTCCGTCCCGAACCTTCGGGATTGCTTTTTTCGCCTTGTTTCTGACATTGTCGTATCGTTCCAGATACGTTGGCTGGTCGCGATCCACGAAAATGCCGGTGACGAGTT
This sequence comes from Candidatus Marinimicrobia bacterium CG08_land_8_20_14_0_20_45_22, assembly GCA_002774355.1. NCBI lineage: Bacteria > Pseudomonadati > Fidelibacterota > Fidelibacterota bacterium CG08_land_8_20_14_0_20_45_22. The sequence goes on from PEYN01000076.1 coordinate 8,754, forward strand.
TTCCCTGTAATTCTTCCGGGGAAAGTTTGGCGGCGCGTTCGATCGTGACGGCATTCTGCTTTTGATATTCCAACATCGTCACACCGTTTCCTTCTTTGTTTTTTCTTCCATAAGAAGTTGGGCACGGCGTCAGAACTTCCACAACAGAAAATCCTTTATGCGTGAATGCCATTTCGATGAACTTGTCCATACGCGCGTATTGCTGAACGGTTGTCCGCGCAACAAATGCCGCTCCCGCTCCCTGCGCCAATAGGCTAATGTCAAACGGCGCATCAGGATTTCCATAGGGAGCCGTCGTGGCTTTTTTACCGGTCGGCGTCGTTGGGGAAACCTGTCCACCGGTCATACCGTAAATGTAATTATTAAAGATTACCATTGAGATGTCGATATTCCGACGACAGGCATGGATGAAATGATTCCCGCCGATCGCCGTTGAGTCACCATCACCACTGACGACGATGACATGTAGATTTGGCTTAGCGATTTTCAAACCGGTGGCAAAAGCCAGCGCCCGTCCGTGCGTCGTATGAAGTGTATTAAAATCGACATATCCAGGAGTTCGGCTGGAGCAACCAATACCGGAAACGAGCGCGATATCGTCCTTTTTCCAGCCAAGTTTATCGATAACGCGCAAGATTGATTTGAGGATGATCCCATTGCCGCAACCATCGCACCAGATGTGCGGCATTTTATCTTTTCGCAAATAATATAAATAGTCCATAATCAACCTTTAATTCTTTCATAAATCTCTTTCGGCGTTAATGGCTCGCCGTTGACGTGATTGACACGAATAACCGGTTTTTCCCGACGGGTTGCCCATTCAACCTCATGCGCTATCTGCCCAAGATTCATTTCCGGTACGACGATTTTGTTGGCACGCCGATAGATTTTTTCGATTTCTTTGTCCGGAAACGGCCAGAGCGTTTTCAGTCTCAGAAGTCCGGCTTTAATTCCGTTTTCCCGCGCAATCATAACAGCGCGTTTGGCTGAGCGGGCAGTTGAGCCATAAGCGACGACAAAAACGTCCATATCCTCTGTAAAAACATCTTCTACCTCGACAATTTCGTCGCGATATCGCTCAATTTTTCGGTTAATGCGCCGAATTTGTTCTTCTACTTTCTCCGGATCGTTCGTCGGGAATCCCGTCTCGTCATGCGCCAATCCGGTAACATGATATCGGTAGCCTTCGCCGAAAAACGCCATCGGAGGAATGTCCGATTCGACCATTTCATAAGGCAAATATTTTTCCGGAGGAACAATTGGTTTACTCCGGTTGACTATTTCAAGCAACGCATAATCCGGCAGTTCGATCCTTTCGGTCAAATGACCAATGATTTCATCAGGCAAAAGAATGACTGGCGTGCGGAATTTTTCCGAGAAGTTAAACGCTTTGACGGTCATATAGAACATTTCCTCAACAGATGCCGGACATAGCACAATGATTCCGCTGTCGCCGTGCGATCCCCATCGTGCTTGCATAACATCTCCTTGTGAAGTGTGAGTCGGTAATCCGGTACTCGGTCCACCGCGCATCACATTGACAATGACGACAGGCACTTCCGTCATCGCGGCAAAACCAATATTCTCCTGCTTTAAAGAAAATCCCGGTCCGCTGGTCGCCGTGAGAGATTTTACCCCGGTTAATGACGCGCCGATAACAGCACCCATCGCCGCAATTTCGTCTTCCATCTGGATAAAATTGCCACCTATCGCGGGCAGTTTTTCCGCCAAATCTTCGGCAATTTCCGAAGACGGCGTAATCGGATAACCGGCAAAAAAACGACAGCCGGCGGCAATAGCGCCTTCCGCACAGGCGCTGTTTCCCTGCATCATCCGTATATTTGATTTTTGATTATCCACAATTACTCCAATTCCTCTTGTTTCTTCTCCTCTTCGAACTCGACCGTAATGGCAAAATCCGGGCAAAGATTCTCGCATATTTTGCACCCGATACATTGCTCTGGATGAGCAACAACGGCACTGAATTGCCCCATCTCCAAAACTTGCTTTGGGCAAAAATGGACGCAAATATCGCAGCTTTTACACCATTTTTCGTTAATAGTAACTATAGGAACTTTTTTCATATCTGGTTTCCGATTTTTATTTTTTGAGAAATTCGTGACACTATATTGGGTATTCCTTCCGTTAGACTCCGCGTATTCGTCTCCAAAAAACTTAATTTATTAAAGACAAGAAACGTGCCAGAGATTTGTCAATTCCCCAGCAATGTCACCTTTGCGGGGGACGTTTCGATCTTGGCACGAATCCCAAACGGCAGTGTAAAACGCTGTTTGATGTGTCCGTAGGCAAAATTGGTAATGACCGGAAATTGGTAACCTCCAACAAAATCTTTCAAATAATCTTCGACCGTAAAGCACTTGGAAGAATTTTTAGGAAAACAATTCACAAAATCACCGACAATGAGACCGGCGATTTGATCGAAAACGCCATGCAGTCGGGCAATCTGAAACAGTTTATCAAGATGATAGGTCTTCTCGTCGATGTCTTCGATGACCAGAATTGCGTCCTTCAGCGTTGGAAGATAGGAGGTTCCCAAAAGCGGCGTGATCAGCGAAAAACAACCGCCGATGAGTTTTCCCTCGGCGACACCCTCGCGAAAAGCTGTTAGTTGCCGATCCGGTGGATTCTTCAACTCGATCGGATACGGATGCGCCATCACCACTTTCCATAACCAGTTTTCCGAAAAAGAATCGAACTCTTTTCCCATATCGGAAGCGACCATCGGGCCGGAATAAGTGATCCAGCCGAGTTTGTTCAACAACGCCATTTGCAGAGCCGTTATATCGGAATAGCCAACGAACACTTTAGGCGGAATCTCGCTCAGCTTATCATAACCGATTTTATCGATAATTCTCATAATTCCGTAACCGCCACGCGCGCAAATGATTCCGTCAACTTCCGGATCGAGAAAAAAGGTTTCGAGTGATTCGATCCGGCTTTCGTCCGAACCGGCTAGGTAAAATTTTCCCCGACTGAGGTTTATAGCAGTTTTAACTTTGAAGCCTTGAGATTTTAAATATTGAATTCCTTTTTGAAGGCTAATCCGTTTGGCGGCGCTTGCCGGAGCAATGATACCGATCGTATCGCCGACTTTTAAAGGTCGTGGTAATCTGAACATTTTATCCATCTCCTGTTGGTCATACGAAACACGCCGAAAATTGCAAATAATAACCGGAAAGAGAAAGATTTTTGTTTCCTTCAATCTGGTCATAGGTTTTCGCCGATCGATGAATTTCCAATTGACAAATCAATTGCCGTGCAATAAATTGATATAAAATTTATGATGACTTTACTGATTATCAGAACGTTTAACGGACTTGGAGCAATTTATCTAATCGCCAACAAAAGCGGCGAGAGATAGGAGTCGATTTATAGAGCCAATAATATCAATTTGGAGAGATCATTTAAAAACGCCTCGGAAACGAATCGTTTGAAAGCATAGTAAAACCGGCTTAAATTCCAGCGATGTTTTACCTTTTCCGCAAAGAGAAAAAAACCGGATGAAATGCTCGTTAGTAGCGGTATTGATCTGCTCGCCCGTTATTCTTCTTGCCCAACTCATCGACAATAATCAGTTTGTGCCGGAAATTGATTGGAAAATCATTCAAACGGCGCATTACCGCATCATATTCCCTTCGGAAATATCGATTGACGCCATGCGTGTTGCCAATAATCTGGAATATCTCTACCCGGCGATCGGGAAAACCCTGAAAACAGAACCCAAAAAATGGCCGATCATTCTGAACAGCCGAAACGCCGCGACCAATGGTTACGCCAATCTCATTCCTAAAAAAAGCGAATGGTACGCCACGCCCGGTCAGGATAACGAAATTGGTTTGCCGATCGATTTCTGGGATCTGTTGGCGATTCATGAGGGACGCCACACGGCTCAGTTCGACAAAAATAACCGCGGTTTCAATCGCATTGCATACATTTTTGGCGGCAATCTCTCTCTACTCGGTATGCAGTTCTTCTCCGTCCCGTTCTGGTTTCTCGAAGGTGACGCCGTCTGTACCGAAACCGCTCTGAACGAATCTGGTCGAGGCAGAATGCCCGCATTTGGCATGGAGATTCGCGCCAATCTACTTTCTGGAATCCGCACACCTTATCATCAAGCCTTCATGCGCTCATACAAAAATTATTATCCCAATCACTACCGACTGGGATATTATATGACGACGTACGTCCGTCGGAAATATGGAGCGGATTCGTGGAGTCGGGTACTCGATTTGACGGCAAAACACAGCTACAATCCTTTTGCATTTTCCCGATCATTAAAAAAAGTCACCGGTAAAAATACCAGCAAAATTTACGACGCCGCGATGGACAATCTAACAACGCTTTGGCAAAAACAATTGGCGGACACGCCGCTGACACAAGCGACGATTCTTTCAGATACAAACTCCGATATTTGGACAAATTACGTCTATCCTTCCTATCGCAACGACGGATCAATCTTGACCATCAAGTATGGATTGGCGGACCCCGCGACGCTTGTCAATGTTTTTTCCGATGGCAAAGAAGAAAAAATACGTCAGATCGGAGGAAGCGGAAGAATCAGTTACGGCGGAAATATCGTCGCTTGGAGCGAGGAGAATCCACATCCGCGCTGGGCAAACGACGTTTACTCCGACATCTGCACGTTTGATTTGGATTCACGGCAGTACAAAATTATCACAGAAAATGGAAAATTTTTCTCCCCATCCGTTTCACCCGATGGACGCCAAATCGCGGCAGTTGAATTTGACTCTACCCGACACTGTGCAATGGTTTTGCTGAATGCGCAAACGGGTCAAATTCTCCAGAGATTTCCGAATCCGGAAAATTACTTTTTCAGGAATCCGTCATTTTCGAGCGATGGCAAGCAAATTGTTTTTACGCGCCAGAGATTTCAAGGCGTCGCGCTCAGCATTTTATCCTTAGAAAACGGTGGGATTGTCGACATTCTTCCAGAATCGTTTGAAAACATTCAGCATCCGGTTTTTTATGGACAATATATTCTGTATGAATCGCCTTATTCCGGAATTGACAATCTTTATGCAGTCGATATAGTTAATCACGACCGCTTTCAGGTTTCATCGCGGAAGTTCGGCGCATTTTATCCTTGCGTTTCGTCTGACGGAAAACGAATTCTCTTCTCTGATTACACCGTGAACGGTCATTTTCTTGCCGAAATGCCGCTGGATTCGTCAAATTGGAAACCGCTTTCCACTGTTTCTCGAAATCCTGTAAACTATTTCGAACCAATGATCGCTCAGGAACAGGGCTCTGGTTTCTTCAGCGAAAAAAAACTTCCGAAAAATCAATATGAAATCCACGATTATAAGCCTCTTGAGCATTTAATGAACATTCATTCATGGTTCTTTTATCCGTCATCCGTCGCATCGACTTTCGGTGTGTTGTCGAACGATTTGCTTAATACAACTGCTGTCTCACTGGGAATGACCTACAACGCAAATGAAAAATCCGTCGGTTACGAGGCAAACGCTAGCTATGCCGGTTTCTTCCCGATCATCGATGCCGGTTTCAAGTATGGTGATCGTGTTACGACGATAACAAATAACGGAGAGATTGAAACCGATCATTGGAATGAACGCGGCTATTCCATTGGTTTCCGCATTCCGCTTGATCTATCGGTTGATTATCATAACACATCACTGGAACTCATCTCTGTTTTATCATACTTGAGCGTGAACCACCGTGAAAACACAATATCACAATTCGATGGCAACGTCATGCCCGTTTCGGCTAAGGTAGCTTATAACCGGTACGATACGCCTGCACCGCGCGATATTTATCCTCGCCATGTATTCTCAGGTTCATTATCAATTTCGCATACATCATTCAATTCCGACTATCGGGTGAGTATCGGAAGTGCAACGGCGACTTTCCGTTTCCCCGGTTTGGCTAAACATCACAGTCTCGGCGTCACTGCCGGACTTGAATTTCAATCAACCGATGATTATCGCTTTGCCAGCGCGGTTCAATTCCCGAGAGGTTATGAAGTCGTAGATTGCGATCGCCTTTACGATGGCGCATTGACATATTCCTTTCCGCTCTTTTATCCCGATTTTGCGCTGGGAAGCCTGTTTTATCTCAAGCGAATTCGCGCAACCGGTTTTATCGATATTGGCAGAGGCGAATTGGGCGCTGTGAAGAAAAATTACTCTTCTGCGGGATTCGAAATCCGGAATGACTGCCACTTTTTTGATCTGCTTGTATTGCCAATCAGTCTGGGCGCGCGCTTTTCTTATCGAATCGATGAAAAAGATTGGCGTGTTGATTTCATCCTGGGTTATTAGTCAAAACCAGACAATCGTCTGCCACCAGAAATTACCGTTCAAACTTTTTCTTGCCGATATAAAGCGACGTCCAGAATGATCGAAACGATATAGACGAGCATTGTCGCATGAACCAGTGGCAATGCCTTCAGCGCCGAAGCGGGTGTCTTTTCCGTTATGATCAATCCGTTGGCGATCGAGATGAGCGCGAAACCGATTAAAAATCCATATCGCGCTGTCACTCCCAGCGAACTGACAAACAGAACCGCCATGATCAGATGGATAGCTGTAGCGACGCCTACCCATTTTATCGTTCCGTCGATGCCGTACATCGTCGTAACCGTATTGACTTTTCGCGCGCGGTCATTGACAATATCGACCAGATCATTAACACCAAGATGCACAAGAGCTAAGGGATAGAAAAATAAAAAGAATAGCGTCGCACGATAGTCCCAGACGCCTACAGTCAGATAGCCGACGACGGGAAACAACGCGAAATCCATTCGTCCCACCAACTGCGCTAGCGGCAGACGTTCCCGGCGTTTTTTTAGATTGTAGAACGATTCAAGAGAATAACATACCGGCATCATCGCCAGAATGTACCAGCGGTTCGATTGAGGTAGAGCCAAGATCAGGAAAAATGTCGTTAGAAAGAAAAGCGCATCAATCCAAACCGCGGTTTTGAAAGAAATTAAACTGGCTGGAATCGGACGCTTACCGAACGGTCTCCAATATTTCGTCAGTTTATCGAATTCCACGTCACGTTCGTCGATCTTATGGTCGATGACATCGTTCAGCACCATTCCCGCTTCGAATCCAAACAAACCGATCAGCGCCACGTGAATGAGCACCGTCCACGAAAATTGTCCGTAATTTTCAACGGCAAGCAAATATCCGGATGCAAATAGTAAAGGCCATACCGGCGCAAAACGGGCGCGCGTTAAATCCAATAATGCACGAATTTTCTCTCTCATTCTAATTTAATCTCCATTGAAAAAAAATAGCGAGTAGTCTATTTATCTGAGCCGAGATAAACAAGAACTGTTTCGCTTTGCAGTGTCTTCAATCAAAAAATTGCGCTATCCAGAACCGATCACAGTAACAAATTTTCCGGTCACGTATCAAATGATTGGTCACTAATTTTATTCTATTTTGTAACCGTCATGAAAAACGAACAAGTAAAATATACAACTCTAAAAATCGGTGGGATGACCTGCGCCATGTGTGTCAAAACCGTCGAAACCGTTCTCAGCCGGCTCGACGGCGTCAGCGAGGCAACGGTGAATCTCGCCACCGAAAAAGCGACCATCGGTTATCGAGACGACCATCTCGATTTAAATCAGATAAAAAAGGCCATCGAATCTTCTGGGTATATTTATCTCGGCGAAGAAGGTGCAGAGACGGAAAAAGTGACCGAAGAGAGCCTTACGAACGATCTGCGGCTCAAGAAAATTCGTATCTGGACCGGTTTGATCATTGGGACGTTTTTAATGATCCGGATGTTCGTTGACATTCCTTTCCCGATTTCGACTCATTACTTTCAGTTGCTGATTTCGACGCCGATTTTCATTTTTCTAAGTTTGCCGATTTTCCGCGCAGCTTTCATGTCTCTTAAAAACCGAAATTTAAACATGGACGTTATGTATGCGATGGGCATCAGCGTCGCTTTTGCCGCCAGCGTGTTTGGAACATTTGAAATCATTCTGACTCAGGATTTTATGTTCTATGAAACTGCAATTTTTCTGGCGACGTTTCTGACAATCGGCCGGTTTCTGGAGTCGAAAGCAAAAGGTAAAACATCCACGTCGATTAAGCGGTTGATTGAACTTCAGCCGAAAACTGCCTTTGTGATTCGGAATAACATTGAGATGGAAATGGCCATCGAATCGGTTCAAATCGGCGATATTGTCGTCATCAAACCGGGTGGGAAAATTCCGGTAGACGGCGAAGTTCTAAGCGGCGAAAGTTTCGTCGATGAATCCATGATTTCCGGCGAACCGACGCCGGTTTTCAAACAGGCTGGCGATTCGCTGGTCGGCGGCATGATCAACCAAAACGGCGTCCTGAAATTCACTACTACGAAAATCGGCAAAGACACGGTTCTGGCGCAAATCATTCAATTGGTCGAACAAGCGCAAGGTTCTAAACCGCCGGTTCAGCAATTGGCGGATAAAGCTGTTGCCTGGTTCATCCCGACAATATTGATAATTGCGGCATTGACATTTTTGTTTTGGTATTTTATCGTCGGCAAGACGTTGTTATTTTCACTCACGACGCTCATTTCAATCTTAGTGATTGCCTGCCCGTGCGCGCTTGGATTGGCAACGCCGACAGCGGTTACGGTCGGTATCGGGCGTGGCGCCGAACTTGGAATTTTGATTAAAAATGGATCAGCCCTGGAAGTCGCCGACCGCATTACTACTGTCGTTTTTGATAAAACCGGCACGTTAACTCTCGGCGAACCTGAAGTCACGGATATTTTTTCGCCGAACATGATAACATCTGAATTCCTTGCAATCGCGGCCGGGGTCGAGAAGAACTCCGAACATCCACTTGCCTCAGCCGTCGTAAAATACGCTGATTCACTCGGCATCACGATTCAACAACCCGACGCATTCGAGTCCATTGGCGGAAAAGGCGTTCTGGCCAGAATCGGCGATCGGAAAATCGTCCTTGGAAACGCAAAATTTCTTAAGGAAAACCAGATTGTCGTGTCCGAAGATTTTATACGGGAAATCGACCGGTTCAGCGGTGACGGTAAAACCGTCATCGTTGTCGCAATCGACGGAGATGCAAAAGGAATCATTGCCATCTCCGACAAAATTCAACCATCCGCTCTCAAAACTGTGGAAAATCTTCGAAAATCAGGTCGTTCAACCGCATTGTTAACAGGCGATAATGCGCGTGCGGCAAAAGCCATCGCACAAAAAATCGGCATAGAACGCGTTTTAGCAGAGGTCTTACCACAAGACAAAGCCACAGAAGTGAAACGGTTGCAGAAAAACGGCGAAATCGTCGCGTTTGTCGGCGATGGAATCAACGACGCGCCTGCTTTGGCGCAATCTGACGTAGGCATTGCTATCGGCTCCGGGACGGACGTTGCGATGGAAAGCGCTGACATCGTTTTGATGAAAAACGATCTGACAAATGTCACTGCCGCTCTGCAATTGAGCCAAAAAGTCATGTCGAAAATCCGGCAAAATCTGTTCTGGGCGTTTGCCTACAACATCGCGCTCATTCCGGTCGCCGCGGGAATTTTAACGCCACTATTTGGAATCACTTTCCGTCCAGAATTGGGGGGGGCGGCCATGGCGTTGAGTTCCGTAACGGTTATTTCGCTTTCACTCATGCTGAAAAATTTCGTCCCGAAAATTGAGTAATAGATCGGGTAGATTAAGTAGAATGAATTGGTTAGGTGGATAATGGATTTTAATGTTAAAATAAATAATGATAAAAAAAGGAGTTAGATATGAAATACAGAAAACTTGGTAATTCGGACATAAGCGTTTCCGAAATCAGTCTCGGATGCTGGACGCTCGGCGGATTAAACTGGATCGACGGCGTTCCGAACGGCTGGGCGAACGTGGATGAAGCAGAAGCGACTCGTGCCATTAATTACGCCATCGATCAGGGCGTCAATCATTTCGACAATGCGGACGCTTATGGAAACGGCAGAGCGGAGCGAATGCTCGCCCGTGCGCTCGGTCAACACTCGAAAGATGTCATTATCGCAACGAAAGTCGGGTGGTTTCCCGGAACTGCCGAACACGCTTACGAGCCGCAACACATCCGGCACCAACTTGAGCAATCATTGGTCAATCTTCGGCGCGATTACGTCGATATTTATTATTTTCATCATGGCAATTTCGGCGAAAATGACTGTTATCTCGACGACGCTGTGGATATGATGCATCGGCTGAAAGATGAAGGCAAACTACGGCTTGTCGGCCAATCCGCTTACACCAATAAAGATTTTCTGCGGCTCGTTCCAAAAGTCCGCCCGACGGTTTTACAGAGTTTTGCACATGCGATGGACGACCGATTCATCCGTCCAGGCTCGCCGGTTAGGAAACTGATGGATGAGCGGAAATTGTCTTTTATCGCGTTCAGCCCGCTGAATCAGGGACTTATGCTGGGGAAATATTCCGCCAAAAATCCGCCACATTTCGACGAAGGCGATCACCGAAAACGCTCGCCAAAGTTTACTGTGGAAAGTCTTACGGCACTGGAACCAAAAATGGAAAAGATTAAAGCGCACTTTGGTAATTCGCCTTCCGAACTCAGCCGGTTTGCGCTCCAATTTATACTTAGCCACGAAGTGGTTGCCGCCGTTATTCCCGGATTCCGAAATCAGACGCAGGTCGAAACGAATCTTTCCGGCTGGAATCGACCGCTCACGAAGGCAGACGTCGATTTCACACGTAAAGTCTTTGCAAAATAGTTTTCCATTCTTTCTTTTGGATTCCTGACTAAATTTCATTCGTGGAGATTTATCCGGAAAATCTAAAAGAATTGCTCGAAAACATCCGGTTCGAAAAGACCGGAAAACAAATTGATGAAATTCGACCTTCTGACGGCGCAATTAAAGTACCTTATGCCGAGAAGAACGGAAGATTGATTCACATTTCTCAGGTGGAACGCGGACTCGCTTGCCAATGCGTTTGCCCCGTTTGCAAAATGCCTGTCATCGCCAGAAAAGGTGAAAAGCGCCGACATCACTTTTCGCATTATTCCAGCGACGCCTGCTCCGCCGAAACGGTTCTTCACCATATCGCCAAGATACTCATTTATGATAAAATCGTTGCTCTTTTAAAATCGCAAGGATCCTTGCCGATTACATGGAAATGTGTCCTCTGCGGCGAAAGACATCGACTGAACCTACTCGAAAATGTCAGCGCAATAGAAATGGAAAAGCCCATCGACACGATTCGTCCGGATATTGTCTTGCTGAACGCCGAATCCGTCCCGACCGCCGCTATTGAAATTGCCGTCACACACAATCCGGAACCGGAAGTCATCGACATATGTGAAAAACGATTTATTCCACTGCTAATTTTCGCAGTTCACTCGGCTGAAGATTTGGAAGCGTTGGGCGAAAGTGAGGACATTCATCCGACAACCGTTCGATTTTGCCCCAAGAAACGTTGTCCGAAATGTGGCGGCGCACTTTCCATTAAAACTGTTTTTGTTGTAGAAAGTCACTGCTGGCGGTGCGGTTCGCCGATGAATCTTGCTTTTATGGAAGTCGGAGGCATCTTGCATGGACCGGAGTATTTTTCTGAAGTCGAACAGACAGTTGCTCGTAAATCCGGCGTCTTGTTAAAAATATTTTTCGATCATCAGGAAAATAAACGCTTTCTCGCCAACGTTTGTCCCGCCTGCGGAATTTCCACCGGAAGCGCCTACCTGAGATCCTTCAAGCGACTAGAACGAAAACTCAAAGGAGAACCGACAGGTTTCTTCTGCGACAAATGCGGAAACCACTTTCAATAATCAACTTGAAATTCTCTAAAAATTCCGATAATCTTGATGCAACTTTAAACCAAGAATTATATAAGAAAAAATTTATGGAACTCTCCCGTTGTCATTGGCCGAAAGCGGATGCCGATATGATCGCCTATCACGATACCGAATGGGGAACGCCGGTTCATGACGACCGAAAACTCTTTGAATTTATGATTCTGGATGCTTTTCAGGCGGGACTTAGCTGGTCAACGATTCTCCGCAAGCGTGAAAATTTTCGTCATGCATTTGCCGGATTTTATGCCGAAGCGATTGCGCGTTTTGACGATAAAGATGTCGAGCGATTGATGAATGACGCTGGGATTATCCGCAACCGGCTGAAAATTCTTGCTTCGATCGACAACGCTCGTGCTTTTCTGAAAATCGTCGGGTCACACGGCTCGTTCGATGCATTCATCTGGCAATTCACGGGCGGGGAAACCATTACGAATCACTGGACGGAAGAAAAGCAGATTCCGGTTACATCGCCTGAGGCCGAACGAATGAGCGCTGAACTGAAAGCAAACGGTTTTCGGTTCGTCGGCCCGACGATATGCTACTCATTCATGCAGGCGGCGGGAATGGTCAACGATCATCTCGTTTCATGCTTCCGCTGGAAGGAAGTCGGAGAACAATCCCGCACGAAATCATCCGGCGCCGATATTCCAAAAAGGACGAGAAAATTAGATTTTGAAGAGTCCAACGCATCACCTGATTGAATTATGATTAAAAACGATATTCAGTAGATCAATACGAAAGTGAAAACGCGAACATTGAAAATGATAAACTACTCTTGAAAATGAATCGTGTTCTGGGAAACATTATTTTATTGATATTTTTTCCGCATAACGACAACATATTCTTTAGTCATTGTATTGTCATTGATACCTGCTTCATTCGTTGGGCTATTCTTGGAAGGCATTCGTTTATTGGGAATCGAACGAGTAAATGTATCTACATGATCAAATCCGTAATAAATAAAAAAATCCCTAACCGCACGACCGGTAGGAAGTTCTATTCCCTTAACTTTTCGGTTTCCAATGACATAACACGCATAACCAAAAGGTTTAATAACTTTGACAACATTCGAGATAGACAACAATAAATCTTGATAAAATGAGGATACTTCTCTTGATCGCTTCCCGTCTATAGAGTTTATTTGATTGATCGAAAAATTTAGTTCTTCACAAGGAAAGATGATTTGTTTCTTAATAACTTTGCCACCCATCAGATTCCGATCAACTTTTTCCGGTTCATTTAAACCCAGCCAAGCAGAAGAAAGACGGGAATATTGCCCATAAGCAACCGTTGTATGCGAGTCGCCATAGGGCGGCGACGTGATAACTATATCGATGCTATCATCCGGGATAATCGCCTTCGGAATGGCGGCGACGGTATTAAAATCAAATATCTGAGATACGGGAGCGCTCTTTAAAGAACGAATAATATCATAAAAATTCTGTAACCCAATTCGGTTGCGCTGGATTTTTTGAGTAATCGCAGCGAACACATTCGGGCTGTAATTCTCCAATTGCCTCGGATTGTATCGATAGAGTTTAAACTCGTCATTTCTTGTATTCGAACATTCCCGAACTGTTTCACTAAACACGACATCGAAGAAAATCCGGATCGATTCTTCTGTTATGCTTTGAATCTGCTCTCTGATTTGATATAATTTTTCGATGACATCCTTTTTAAACCAAAAATTCAAATCGTTGATACCGGAAATAGTGGTTTTATGTTCTGCCAGTTTTTTATTTTCAATCAAAGCAAATTTATTGATCCGATTTATTTGTTTATCCAGCTGCTCTAAATCCGGTAATGTGGTTTTGGCTTGGGCAATGAGTCTTGCTAATGGATTTAGGTCGGTTCCATATACATTCAGCCCTTTAATCATTCCTTCAACTAAGGATGTACCGGTTCCGCAATATGGATCGAAAAGCGTTTTTGCTTTATAGCCGAATAATTTGAGTAATTTGTCCGAAATTTGAGGAATCATCCTAGCTGGATAATCGTGATAGCAATGGGTCAGTTGCCGCGTTGATGCGCCATTAAAAGTCCAGTCGTTTTTCCCAAATCGTTCGCCGGATTTTTCCCAAATTACGAGCTGAGGCTCTTTGACTTTATTTTCACAATTCATGGATAGTTTCAAACAGTAAGGATAATTTATTTTCATGTGCACGAAATCCGGTGCCGTGATTCCGAGCGGATGTGACTTTATCATGCAATCTTAAATCCACGAGAATATTTCCAGAAAGTATCTGATTATGAATAATATCTAAGGTTGTACCTTTTAATAATTGCGCTCGTTCAAATTTGAACCACTCTGTTCCTCCACGAACTTCACTAAAAGCGCTAACAAGAATCAACGCTGGGACTTTTTGTTTAAACCTTTTTTCCAAATTTTCTAGATTCCACTCGGCTAAGATATTACCCGAAATGTGACGAACGGAGATTGCATCGTCTTCTACAGGCAGAAAAAGTCCGTTACTGTTGGGTGTTCGACTCATTGTATAGTAAATGCCCAATCTTCCGTTTTCATCTGGAGAACCATATTGTCGAATCGCCTCAAGCGGATTCATTTTCCACGCTTTTCGGTTGAAAGTGAAAAGCGTTATCATCGAGCTGGAATTAATTCGATGCGATTTTAATTCGATTTTTCCTAAGTCGGGCAATGCAATATTATTTTCAGTAAGACCGAGAGATTTTTCCAAAGTATGCCCTATTCCCGTCGGACCTCTTCTTTCTGATTTAATCCATCCAGATTGTTTTAGGTGGCGAAATTTCTTTGAAAACTCTTTAATATTCACACTTGCCGTTTTGTCGTTCACTTCATTCATTTATCGAGTGATAACTTTCTATCAAATTTTGAAATACTCTCTATTTAATTTTAAATAATAATTCGACATAAATCAAGGTATAATAGATTGGACCTTGAACGATAAGAGGCATTGAAAATTCGTATTAAAAAAATAAAATC
>PEYN01000077.1 GCA_002774355.1 Candidatus Marinimicrobia bacterium CG08_land_8_20_14_0_20_45_22
ATAACGAATCCATATGCGTATTGACTAAAATGCCCAAACTGTTGAATAGCGCATTGGTCGTATTCCAAATGCGAACGGTAATCCTGCCAGAAACATCTTCAATAACGACGTTGCTTCCGCCACCGATATTGTCAGCGCGTTCAACGACTTCGCCCTTGATCAAAACGAGACTTCCCTCCCATTTCGATGGATCGGCCAAAATATCTGATATTAGAACTTCAGCAATGCCTGAAATCGGTACATTGGTTGCCAGCGTTTTGAGACTGCTTCCCCAACCGGTCAATTCATACACACCATTATATTCTTCCAATCCGCCGGTCACTTCGATAGAATCGCCACGGTCCAAAGTGATTGACGCGTTCAGCGACTCATATAAATTCAACCCTTTTCCGGTGTAATCCTGAAAATATCCCGAAATTTGGTTAGTGCGTAAAATGTCCTTGCCGATGGTAACAACACCGCGAAGCGTCACCGTCGTTCCTAAATATTCACTCCAATTTTCCCGAACTTTTGCGATCGTCAGCGGTTCAGGCGGTGTCGTGATCAAAACCATGTCCAGGTTGGAAGTCGAGATCAGATTGGTTATATCTTCCGCCCGAACGATATAATAAAGCGTATCGGGAGTCGAAACCGGTGGAAGCGTTACCGAATAAGTATTGCCGGTCGTCAGATTCATTGTTGCGGTTTTCTGATTATGATCGATGATGTAAATCAACTGAACACTGACGATAGTCGTATCGTCTGTTACGTCCGCCATGAATTTAATCGAATCCGAGGTCGTTGGGTTTGTCGGTGTATGGCTGATGCTGGCGAGTTTAGGTTTTGTGAAGCCGACGGAAACGACTCGCCATGTCGCTGAAAGATCTTCGCCGGTTTCATCGTGTCCGGTGATTCCGTTTCCACCGGATGAAGGCTCGCTTCCTTCCTCGCTGATCCGTTGAAGTTTTTGACCATCGACATGCGTTGGCATGAATTTCTGCTGATTGACAGGCGTTTCGCTGACGTATCCAGAAACGCCGGATTTGTCAACGGCGCCGCTCAGGTCGCCCCACAATGTATAATCGACATCTTTCACGGTCGAGCTCGATCCGTCCCAGTAAAACAGCACAAGCGTTTCCTTGGAGTTGTCGAGGTAATACGGCGCAGTTCCTTTCGTAGTCTGCCCGGAAATCGCCTGCAGAAAATCACCTTTGATCGAAAGATTAGCCTCGGTTCCGTAATAAGTCTGATAGGCAGATGCGGTTCCCGTTGCAATGATCACTTCTGATTTTCCCGCGATAGAAAATCCCTGTGGGAATCTCGCGATGAAATCCGAACCGCCGGCGCTCCAAAAATTTGCGCCTTCCGGCAATCGATAATAAAATTTATCGTTAGTAGTATCCGTTGCGTCGGTGAGATAATAATTCGTCAAATCAACGGCGTTGTCAGTCGGATTATACAGTTTGACA
Source organism: Candidatus Marinimicrobia bacterium CG08_land_8_20_14_0_20_45_22 (assembly GCA_002774355.1). Classification (NCBI taxonomy): domain Bacteria; kingdom Pseudomonadati; phylum Fidelibacterota; species Fidelibacterota bacterium CG08_land_8_20_14_0_20_45_22. The sequence goes on from PEYN01000077.1 coordinate 1,449, forward strand.
TACTCCGCGTGACTGGTGGGACTACTGCTCGGCTGGAGGACTATTTCCGAGATCAGAATATGATCGGCGCCGGCCAATAAAAGCGCAGGCGCGACAGACAAGACGAGTGCAAGACCAAATTTTTTCATGCGTTATTTTAAATACATCAATTTTTGAGTTTGTTGTTTGTTTTGCGACCGCAGTTGGACGAAATAAACACCCGACGGTAAACGGCTCGCGTTCCAAATCTTTGTATAGGAACCGGCGTCGGCATAGCCGCTTCCGATAACTTCAACTTTTTGACCCAGCATGTTAAAAACTGCCAGTTCATAGTCGCCGCTCTTATCTAATTGCCACGTCAATTTAGTCGTTGCATTAAACGGATTCGGATAAGCACGATTCAGTGCGAATTTCAAAGGTCGCGTGAGTTCCGGTTCCGTCCGATTGCCGACAAGCGTGATGTCTGCCAGATAAGATACCAGAACCTGATAATAGGCCGAACCGCTTGTTGGGGTATATTTACTGCCAATGCCGTTGAATCGGTACGTATTTCCGCGTAGATAAGCCGTTGTGTCGATGCCGGTCGTATTCCAAATCCGAACGATGATCGAATCCGCTCCGGATTTGATTTTAACGCTCTGACCGCCGCCGGAAATCCAAAAATCTTCAATTTGTCCAACCATGGAAATCCACGTACCTTCCCAATCACTGCTGTTCGCCTGTGCGACGGTTACTTCCTGCGCTGTCGGCAGTGCGACGCCCGTATTGGTTTTCTGATATTGAAAATCCGTTATTTCAACGGTTGTACCGTACAATTCGGCATAACCGACGACCATTAGTTCATCTCCGCGCGAAAGGTCGCTATAGTATTTTGTGTCATACAAATTCAATCCGCGCCCGGAAGCGTCCTGAATATAAACAGATGTTTTCGTGGAATTCAGTGGCCCGGCGCCGACCGTGACGACGCCCTTAATCGTGACAAGTTTGCCGCTCAGAGCCGCAATGTTCGTATGGATCGAACTGATTGTAGCCGGCGGATCGGCGGCGATCACCAGCGACTGGACTGAGGATTGGGAAGCGTTCGCAGGAGACGAATCGTCTTCAGTGGTAATCTTGAATTCCAAAATGCTATTGCCGGTCTGCGAAGGAATCGCGCCCGTCCAGGTATCGCCCGTATCCAGCCACATATCGGTAGAATTCACTAAACTGCCAGCAGAACCGTACCAGATTTTCGCGGCGAAAATAGTTCCAACGATCGGCGTTATGGTTGCCGTTACCGTGATTTCGTTCGCGGAAGTCACAAATTCCGGCGTGGTGACAATTTGGGAAATTTGCGGCGCGTTTGGATTAGTGCTGTGAAAGCCGAGATTGTCGACGTTGTCCGTCCCATATTCATCCCACTCATTCAGATTATAAGTCGAATTGCCATATAAAACCGTAGTCTTCCTTCTGAGAGTTTTATCCAAAATAATATCTGCATCGTTGTCTGGTTCGCCGACGACATCAACTAAGAGTCCATTTCGAAAAAGCCCAACCGCATCATTACCGTTGAAACTCATCACCGAATATGTGCCAGTTACAACAGTATCAGGATTTGTATAGATTACATGACTTTCATTAGCAAGCACTAATGTCTGTCCGCTGGCCAACGTAGCGAAGTTTCCCCAATCGATAAACTCATTATCAGTGGCGAAAATTCTAGCACCATTTGTCGCTTTCCTGATCGAATAGCCTCCATCCCTAAGATTAATGGAAACATCGGAGGCGTTGTATATTTCCAGATATTTATTATTGGAAGAACCCTCAACATATTCGCTGATTATTATTGGGCTCGGATCGACATAGATCGTCACTGTATCTTTTCCTACCGCACTACTGTCATCGGTCACGACCAGTTCAAATACCAGTTCGGCTACACTGGACGGTGAGGTAAAGGTAACTGTCGCAAGATTGTTCGCCGATAATGTGACTGAAGTTCCCGATAATTGCATCCACAAATAACTGACAATCGAACCATCCGGATCGGTGCTGGCCGAGCCATCCAGCGTTATCGTCGCATCAAAGCGTTCTACCCAATCAGTACCGGCGGAAGCCATAGGAGCAACGTTTCCACCACCTTCAACAACATGCGAACCTAAATATGTGAAAGTATTTCGAGCATATACTATCCACTCAGAACCATCTATAGAAGTTCCTGCGGATGTAGTCCAGTCTGTATTTCCCTGCATTACTGTTGGCTTACGGATAATCGTATGTTCAGCAGTCGCACTCGCTGTCCCGGCAACTGCCCATGCTGTTCCGGGATCAGTGGTCGGAACTCCAATTACATCAATAAGAATCCCATCTTTAAAAAGCCCCAGAGCATCATTACCGTTATAATTTGGTACGTTGTCTCCATTTCCACCGTTGGGAGTACTATTATACGAGAATCCAATATTACCAACATTTTTTATCTCAGTAGCGGCACTGTTGTGATAAATGACATAAACGTCACCGGCATTTAATGTTCCGCTTAGCGGTAATATATAACGAGTATCTTCTGATGTCACACCGCCATCTGTAAAGCAGCCCCAACCGGAACCGTTGTTTGCCTGCTTGACCGTATAGTGACTCAAATCGACAGCCGCTCCGGTGGCATTATATATCTCGATAGCCTTGTTATAGCTCGAACCTTCGATATATTCGCTAAAGAACAAATCACCGCCAAACAAAGCGGCCGTTCCAATTAAAATTGATAACATAAAAAATATTCTTAATTTCATCGGTGCACCTTTCATTTAAAAAATCGTATAAATATAAAAATCCTATTCACAAATTACAATGACTTTCAGAAATCTTTGGATTTAACATACACTCCTCAAGTTTCATATTTGCATCATCAGATTAATCATTAAATTATATTTTGAAATGGTACAAATAAGACTCATAAATTCAAATAGTTTTTCCGACTACCTCGCTTTTAGAGCAAACTACTTCAGATGAGTTACGGACATCAGAAATTGCTGTTCTGGTCTATTCGACATAAATGCCTTCGGACTTTATTACTCCTCCTTGTCTTTTTCGCTCTAAATTACGGAAAGACCGAACCGGTCATGCGCTTTGAAAATGTGCCGATTGATCCAAATTTTGCGATGCCAAAATTAATTTCAATGATTCAAGATCGCTTTGGCTTCCTCTGGATAGTCACTTATCACGGGCTCTACCAATATGATGGATATGAATTTAAAAGATTTCATCATATCGAAAACGATACGAAAAGCCTTCCTACTGATAAAGTAAATTCGATAGTGGAAGATCAAACAGGCGATCTTTGGGTTGGAACCAACAACGGTTACCTTTGCAGATTTGACAGGAATACTGAGAAATTTATAAATTACTATTTACCAGATACACTTACTATACCCAAGACAAAGACCCATTCAATTTTAAAAATAATGAATGGTTGGCGATACGATCTCTGGATGATCTATTCTGATTATATCATCCGATTCGATAGATCGACCAACACGTTCAAGTCTTACCCTATTTCTCATCCTTCAAAAAAATCTCCAATCATTGATGGAAACGTAAACGAGCACACAATCAATCTTGTTATTTATCAAATATTTATTGATTCGAAAAACCAGTTGTGGATATTAACGAATTATGGCTTATATAAGTATCGTAAAAACAACGATCAGTTTTCGATTGTCGATGAAAAACCATTGAATTTTCTTAACGATAAAATAGTTTGGAAAATGTTCGAAGATCGAGAGCATTGTTATTGGTTCGGATCACAAAAGGATAGTTACTTCTATAAATACGATCCACAACGCCGAACGATTCAGACATTTAGAAATCTAAAAATAAAACCTGACACTATCAAAAATCATGTCATATTTTTTAGTGAAGATGATCGCAATAACCTTTGGCTTGGAAATACACAAAATGGTCTCGGGTTATTAGATCGGGAAAGTGGCAAAATCATCAATTCATCAGAAGATAATAATCCGTTTCCGGGAATAACTTTTCAAAATATTCAGTGTATATTAGTAGATCATTCCGGCACGATCTGGATCGGGAATATTCTAAATGGATTATTCAAGGGACTTCCTGTGAATAAATTCAAAACCATTCAAAGAGAAAAAACCACGATCAACACGCTGAGCGACAACCGTATTACCAGTTTGTATCAGGATCGATCCGGGTATATCTGGATTGGTACGCAACTCGATGGTTTAAACCGATACGATCCAAGGACAAATACTTTTCTGCATTATCGGAACGATCCAAAAGATTCGCTGAGTTTGAACAACAACCACGTTAAATCAATCTTTCAAGATCAATCGGGTAATATGTGGGTCGGGACTACGAAAGGTTTAAATCGTTTCGATCCCGCGACAGGACATTTTAAGCATTACACTTTTACGTTCAAATCGCTACGGAAAATTGATAATAAACAATATCAATTTATCAGTTCTATATACCAAGATTCTGAAGGTACGCTCTGGCTCGGTAGTTCCAATGGAGGAATCATTGAATTCCATCCGCAGTCCAACACCTATCAGGTTTACTCCACTAAAAGATTTGATAACATCAGTCCCAATACCGTTCAATCAATCTGTGAGGACAATGAAGGGAATTTATGGGTTGGCGTCTTTCAATATGGCATCCGGGTTTTTAATAAAAAGAAAAAAACGTTTATTAAAGAGTATCGACATAATCCAGATAACCCATTCTCCATTCCGTGCGAAAATATCACCCGCATCTTTAAAGACAAATCAAACAATATCTGGATCGGGTCAATTTCTAAGGGATTATCTAAATATGATCGACACGATCAGTTGGCAGAGAAGAGTGGCAATTACCGGAACGGTCACGGGAAGAAGACGGTTAAGAGCCACCTGGGAGAGATTGAGTTATCTCCGCCTCGGGATAGGCTGGGAGCATTTGATCCGGAGATCGTGCGGAAGCGTCAGACAGATATATCGGGTTTAGAGATGAAGGTGATCAGCATGTACGGGAAAGGGATGTCGACGCGTGACATCCGGGATCACATTTATGATATATACGGTTATGACCTCTCAGCGGAATCGGTTAGCGCCATTACGGACAAAGTGATCGAGACATCCCGAACAGTCGGGAAGAGCCGGCCTTTGGAGCGGCTTTATGCGATCGTTTTTATGGATGGTATTGTCGTTAAACTGCGTCTGGACGGCATCGTTAAGAATGTGACGGTTTATCTGGTTATCGGTATGGATTTGAGCGGGAACAAATCTTGTCTGGGACTCTATGTGGGTGAAAGCGAATCGTCTAAATATTGGCTGACGGTGATGAATGAATTGAAGAACCGGGGGGTAGAAGATATCCTGATCTTTGCAGTGGATAATCTGACGGGTATATCGGATGCGATTGCGGCGGCATTCCCGAAGGCTGAAATCCAGAAATGCATTGTTCACCAGATACGCAATTCGCTTAAGTTTGTACCCTGGAAAGAACGGAGCGCAGTAGCCGCAGATTTGAAGAAAATTTATACGGCACCAACCCTCGATCAGGCAGAGACGGAGTTGGCTTTATTCGAAGAGAAATGGGATCAGAAATATCGGTATATTTCCAAATCATGGCGAAAGAACTGGCCTGAGTTATCGACCTTTTATAAATACCCGCCAGCGATCCGGAAACTAATCTATACGACCAATCCAATCGAGAGTTTTAACCGAGGGATTCGCAAAGTGACAAAAACACGTCCAGCATTTCCAACTGAAAACGCCCTTCTCAAACTAATCTTTCTCGCCGTCCGGGACATCGAGCGGAAGTGGACCCACACTTACGAAGATTGGGGAATTATTTATGCGCAATTGTTAATTTACTTTGAGGAAATTTTAAAGAATTATGTCTAACTTGTTTATGAGTTTA
>PEYN01000078.1 GCA_002774355.1 Candidatus Marinimicrobia bacterium CG08_land_8_20_14_0_20_45_22
ATACACGGGCGTTTACATAAAAAGCGCCATAAAAGACATTTACGGAATAGAACAGTTCGGCGAGACGTATTCGCAACCCTTTACGGTTGACAACACAAAACCCGCCGTGAGCGCCGCCTCTTATGAACACGGAAACGAAAATTTTACTTTTGGCTCCTCCGCTGAATTCAGTGTGTTCTGCAATAAGGATATTGATGCGATTGACTATTCGGGAATCAAAATTTCCACGGCTGATTTATTTTCTATTTCAGGAGGGACGAATATTGCGACGGTAAGCATAACTCAAACGGAATTTGACGCGGGTATTTCTTCTTCCGTGCTTTATTTCAATCTCTCCTCTTCCACCTGGCGGCTTCTTGCGCAATGGAGCAGGGACTCATCGCAACTCTTCCTTTGTATTTCCACCGGCGCCCTGAAAGACGTCGTCGGCAACGCAATCGGGGAAAGTTCCCTGGAGATAAACTGGAAGAAAGATACGAAATATCCTTTGATAAGCGGCCCATTGTATAAGCAGAATGAAGATGATGTCGGGAAACCCTCGGGCGTCAGAATACAGTTTGATGAGGAAATAGGCGGATGGGCTTCCGACATAAAGGATAAATTGTATTTCTACACGTCAAAAACTGGCGTTGAAACGCCGATAAATTTTGAGGATGGTCTTACAATAAGTTCTGAAAGCGCTTCCATTTTCTGGTTCTATCCCGCCGAAGAAAAACACATTCAGATAATAAATTTGGGTGTTACAAAGTTGTATCTGGCCTGCGGCGAAATAGGTTACGATTTATCGGGGAATTATGTCCGGTCAATTCCTCAGGCGGACGGGGTGTTCACGCCTCTGACAAAGGAAACGAGCGCTCCGTGGATATACGATTACAGCCCCTCGCCTCTTGCGCGCGTCAGTCCCTATAACCCCGATATATGGGTCAAATTTTCCGAATTAATGTATTCGCCGACGATAAATAACCAGTCGGTTTATCTTACGGCGGTGAAGAACAATAAAGGGGAAACGATTTATGAAAGCGTTCCCGCTTATATTTTATATTTTTCCTCGTCGCAGGTCGTTAAGGTGATTCCTTTCGAGCGGTTGGATTACGGTTACAGATACCGCCTTTCGGTTTTGACAGACATCTCCGACCTTTCTCTGAATTATCTGCTTATGCCGTGGAATTTAGAATTTGAGACGCTTTACGACCTTTCAAGTTCTTTTTCTCTTTCCACAGGTCCCATAACAATTGCCATATCCGCGAACGCCGTGCAGGGTTCGGGGCGCATAGAAGTCCGTCTTGACGACAGTAATGACTCCATAAAGGCCGCATACGAGAGGGAAAAACTTTTTAACGACGACGCCCATCATAGAATCATCGGAGGCGCCGTCACTCTTGAAATATACGATTCTTCCGACACGCTGATGACGGGAAATTTTGCCAATGACGTCACAATCTCTTTTC
>PEYN01000079.1 GCA_002774355.1 Candidatus Marinimicrobia bacterium CG08_land_8_20_14_0_20_45_22
CACCTCTAATAATAAACACTATCTACCCATTTAAAATGCGAAAGAACCAGATATATTTTGGAATTAGTCAACACAAATAATCTGCAATATCAACTCCTTCCATAGAAGAATCTTGACCGTTCAGAAAGCCAGATTTTCTATCGTAATCACCCAATCAACGTCATACAACCCACACAAATTCCCATAATGGGAATTTTACATTTTCACGTTTCTCGACGGAGAACGCAAAATATTTACCACATTTTACCAGGTAAAACAGCAACCAATTACTTTATCCAACCTAAAAAGAGCCGTTTGGCTCTTTTTAAGTTAATGGGTTTGATCCTGTTTTTCCAGGGCTTCCGGAATCGGTGTCCGGATGATGTCGGATTTTCCAGTTGAAAGACAGGTACTTCTTTTTCCTTTTGCAAATCCCTCATGCCGCATTCAATTCTTTGACTGTCGCTTTCGCTTTTCTCCGTTGGTAATAGGCTTTCATGTAGGTTTTACGTTTTTCGCTTTGCTGATAGGTTTTCAAATAGGCTTTGTATTTTTCGCTTTTGTGATAGGCTTTCTGATAGGCTTTCTGATAGGCTTTATATTTTTCGCTTTGGTAATAGGCTTTCTTGTAGGCTTTCTGATAGGCTTTATATTTTTCGCTTTGGTTATAGGCTTTATGATAGGCTTTCCCTTTTTCGCTTTGATAATTGGCGTTCTGGTAGGCTCTCAGGCAAGCTTTACAATAACTTGTTGTTTTGTCTTTTGACCTCTTGTTTTTATAAAATTCAGTTAGCGGTTTTTCACTCCCGCATTTTGAACATTTCTTGGTAACAGGTGCTGTGAAATTTTCAGGTTCTTTAGAAATCATTTGCAATTCCTCCCAATTGCCCTTTAAAAGTGTTGGACAGGCAGGCGGTGAAAGTTACCACTTTTTGGGTGCTGCCCTATCCTGTCCAAGTGTCAAAAATCGTTCACAGTAAGGCAAGACTGATTTTAATTGCCCTGTCAAGTTCCGGCATTTTCTCCGTTGGCAATTCGCCGACTTTATGAATCAGGCGATTTACTTTATCAACGGTTCGGATTTGCCCGCAGTCAATGTAACTATCGGCGTCAAGTCCGGCGATTTCTTTGCTCAGAAATACCATGACCGGCAGTGCTTTGGTTATGACTTTAACGCTTGAAATCGGGGCGATAATCGTCACCGGAGAATATTGATTACCGATATTGTTTTGAATGATTACCGCCGGTCTGAGTTTGCCGATTTCATCCGTCCCGAAGCTTCGGGAATCGAGATTGACAAGGTAAACGTCGCCGCGCCTAAGCGGTTCGACTAAGCCGGAATGTTTAAAGTTTGTCGGCATGTTTCCAGTCCTCTTGCTGTTGGCAATAATATGCCGTGTTCGCCTGATAGCCTTCGGATAGCTGTTTTTCAAGGTCTGCCCGTTCGATTCGGTCAAGGTATTCGCTCAAAGCCCGTCGAACGATTTCACTAATGGAAACGTTCAACCGCCTTGAGACAGACGCCGCTTTTCGGGTTAGTTCCGGCATGACAATCAGGTTAAGTCTTTGCGTTTTGGTATGATTCGTGATAGTTCTCATTTTTCAGTCTCCCATATACGCCGGAAAGATACTCATCGGCGTAATGTAACACAAGAAAAAAGTCCCGAACGGGCTCATTGTTTTTAGTTGATTCTCCCGAATGTTCGGGATTGGTTCGGTTGTTTTGGAATTACAAACCGGTATCCCGTTCGGTATCCCGTTTTTAATGTTAAAATAGGGTTAAATATGATAAAATTTGATAGGGTAGGGATAGCGATAACCTGCAACAAATAGGCAGGTAAAAAGTATGTTTTCTCGTCCGTGAAAATTGCTTTGTGCCCCAACAAGGACTCGAACCTTGAACCAACGGATTAAGAGTCCGCTGCTCTACCAATTGAGCTATTAGGGCGAGAAAAAGCGGGCTAAATTTATAACAATTCCGCCGAACTGTCAACATCCTTCACGCCGGAAATTCAATATTTTAACAATGACAATATAGAATACTCTGAATAAAAAAACCTGCCGAACTTTTCAGGCCGGCAGGTTTGATTCTATTTCTTCCGCACTTACTGGAGTACTGTCAACGCACTCCGGGCGGCATCCAGCATCGGCTGAACGGAGATTTCTGTCCCGACTGCGGCTTTCATCCATGCGGATGGCGTGATGGAACCCAGCGTGCACATCCGTTCCATCTCTTTTCCGAGATTCTTCCCGGAAATGTACTGCTCAATCTGAAATTGAATGATATGTCCGATCGGGTAATCCGGCAGATAAAGACCGGCGTCGATCATGTGTGAATAGACCGCCAGAATGATGGCGTCTTTATGTCCTAAAATCGGATAATAGTACTCGTTCCAGGTCGCCTTGGCGATGTCGATGACGGCGGCTTTCAGTTCTTCGGGCTTCGCTTTCGGATGCTCGTACATCCAGCGCCAGACCTGCATATCGACGAGCGCTACGGCTGAGATTTCCGCAGCCGACCAAATCTGATTGAGCGCGTCCAGATATTCGGCGTCCGGATCTTTCTTTGTCAAACCGAGAACTTCCATGTCTCTCTTTTGAAAAACAAACGCAAAGGCTTCCGTAAACGCAGTATTCGGAACGCCGGAAAGCATTGGATGGTCGATTCTGTTCAGTGAAAAAACCTGTTCGACACAGTGACCAAGTTCGTGAAGCGCAATGTTGAAGCCTTTGTAATCCATTCCGGTCGGCTGAACGCGGGTTCTCAAATGCGCATTATCGGAAGGACGCTCGGCGCCCTGCGCATGTCCGGAACCGCGCGCCGGATCGACGTTGATCTTGGTTTTAAGATATTCGGCTGTCTGTTTATCGAATCCCAATTTCATCAGCGTTTCCGGTAATTTTTCGCGAAAAACGTCGGCTGTCGGGTATCTGGCCGAAACGATTTTGTCCAATTCCGCCTGCGAATAAGCGTCTTTACTTTTGACCCCATTATACCAGATGTCGAATGGTTCGAATTCACGTCCGAGCCGTTTTTTCACAACGGCCGCCGTCTCTTTGAGTTCATCCGATTTTAAAAGTTGGACAAACAGCGCTTTGATGGTTTCCTCGGGAATTTCACGCTCTTCGTTAAATTTGCGATCGACGAATGTTGGATTGATCGGATAATACGGATCGGCGTTCTTTTCGGCATGAAAAATATTGAGCAGTTGCTGATAACGCGTGTTCGGTTCGGGACTCGCCTCGGCACCAATGACTTGATTGGATTCGACTTTCCAATCAACTTTCGGATTGTTGATGACGCTGGCCGGGATTTCCTGCGTGATGATTTTCTGCATGACATCGTAGATCATTTTCTGCCGCTCAAGTCCGCCGACTTCCGGATACTGCGCCTTGAGTTCATCACGGATCCCCCAATGCGTGATCAGCGTCAGGTCTTCCGGAAATAATTTTTCACCGTTTTCCGTCAGCAGATGCCCCATGCAGATGTTGTAACTGCTGATGTAGTTATCGGCGGCGACATAAGCCTCGTAAGTTTTCTGTGAAATCTCAGACGAAACGCGCGAATTGAATCGTTGTGCCAGCCTCGCCTGTGCCCATTTTTCCCGCGTCCAATCGTCGCTGACTCTCAGCATTTCGTCGAGCGGATAAATTTTAAAATTCAATAAAACCCAAAAAGCGACCTTGCTCTTGAAAAGGTTTTCGTTGACATTCGGAGAAAGGCTGAAGTTCGCCATCAGGTAATTGACGGGCATGATCGGTCCGACGTCCACCTGCAAATCCCACTGAAAATCGCGTTCGAGTTCCAGCATAACGCCTTTCAATGTCTCAAGCGAATTTTCCAGACGAACAAACGAACGGTTTAATGAATCGCCTTCAACGAGAAAATTTTCCATGCAGAATTTCTGAAAATCTTCTTCGCTGCCATCTTTCTTTGTCCAGAATTTTTGCATCTGCGTGATTCCTGTCCGGACACGGTCGGCGCTGGTTTCACCAAACTTTGCGATCATCTTGTCGGCGACTTTCACGGCAAATTCATCGCTAATCATCTTCGTGCCCTCTTTTTTTCCACATTGCTGGGTCATGGTCGCAAAAAACATCACGACAACAATCAAAGCGGTTCCGGAAAAATGTCTCCGTTTGCATTTCCACATCTTTTTCCCTCCTTAAAATTACTCGTCCGTTACCGGACGGAAACCTCATCGGTCAGTTCATTGACGTCGTCGCTTTTTCGCGGAAAATGTTCGGAAAGAATTGCGCCCATTTTCATGACGACATTGACGACGCCGGTTCGATAATTATGGTTCTTAAAATCCAGCGAGAGCGATTTTGCCGTATCATCCCAAATCGATTGCCCAACTTTCTCGTGAATTCCGGCATCGCCGAGAATCTGGAATTTCCGCTCGTCTAAAAGAATGAGCAGTAAAATGCCGGTTCGGTCGCGCGTCTTATCCATTCCGAGCCGGTAAAATTCGTCTAACGCGATTTCCATAACGCTTTTATCTTTGAGCCGCGACGGCGTTTTGCTGAACACGCTGACCCGGATTTCGCCCGACGTATTCTTCTCCGCCTCCGAACAAGCCTTCGCAATTGCCTTTAAATCCGCTTTCGAAAAATATGTACCCAACAACGACATCGTTCAACTCACTTTCAATTCGCGTTCAATTTGAAATTTGCAATTTGAAATATTGCAATCTACCATCCACCGGACGATCCTCCGCCGCCGAAGCCACCGCCACCACCACTGAACCCGCCAAATCCGCCTCCTCCGAAGCCTCCACCGCCGAACCCGCCACCGCGTCCGCCGCCGCGAAACATTTCGGAAAAGAACAGAGCCCAAAGCAATCCACGCCGTCCGCGTTTTCCCATCCCGAAAAAGATTGGCAGGAAAAACAAGAAAAAGATCAGCCCGAACAGCAGATTTCCCGGTTCGCGCTCCGACTTCCTTAATTTATTCGGATCGCCCTGATATTCGCCCTGCGTTGCCTTCATGATCGAGGTGATGCCGGCGTCTATCCCTGCAAAATAATTTCCGTTTCGGAACTCCGGCGCGATCTCGTTCCGAATGATCGACGACGAGATCAAATCGGTCAGCGCTCCCTCCAGCCCGTAGCCGACCTCTATCCGAATCTTCCGTTCGTTGGTGACGATAAGGAGCAGAACGCCGTTATCTTTTCTCTGATCGCCTAATTTCCACGCATCGGTCACGCGGATCGAATAATCTTCCAGAGCATCGTCTTGCAAAGAAGAAATGATGAGGACGGCGATCTGATTGGACGTCTGCGATTCAAACTGAAAGAGTTTTTCTTCTAATTTCAATTGTTCTGAAGACGACAAAACGCCGCTTAGATCAGTTACACGGGTTTTGAGCGGCGGTACATCGAGCGCAAAAAGGCTCGTTGCCGTAAGCACAAAAACCAACAAAATCGCCAAACCTGTCTCCCGAATCATCGGTACAGACAGATAACCGGTGAGTTTTCTCCTGATGTTAAATTTGTTCATTTAACTTCTGCTGAACGCAATCCATCTAAAATGTAACTTTGGGGACGACTTCCACACCTTCCTGCGCTTCGAAGTACAACTTTTTCTCGAATCCGAGTATTCCGGCAAAAATGTTAGTCGGAAAAACGCGAATCTTCGTGTTAAATCCTTGAACCGCTTCGTTGAATCTCTGTCTTTCGACGGTAATGCGGTTTTCCGTGCCTTCCAACTGCGACTGCAACGACAGGAAATTCTCGTTGGCTTTCAGAGTCGGATACGCTTCCGCAATCGCCATTAAGCGCGACAACGCCGAGCTGATTTCACCTTGCGCCTGTTGGAATTTGGAAAAGGCTTTTGGATCGTTCAGTACTTCCGGCGTGACGTTCAGACCGGTGGCATTAGCGCGTGCTTGAATGACGGCTTCAAATGTTTCACGCTCGTGCTGAGCATAACCCTTGACGGTTTCGACTAAGTTCGGGATCAGATCTGCGCGGCGCTGATACTGATTGCTGACCTGCGCCCAGGACTGGTTCACGCCCTCTTCGAGCGTCACTAAATTGTTGTACGTGCCGACCAGTTTACCGACGATCAGTAAGAGGACAACGACAACTGCTATTAATATTATCCAACCTTTTTTCATTTTTCTTTCTCCTTAAACAAAACTTACGATAATCTAATATATTTTTTCTCATTCAAAAACTTTCGACTGATAATATTCTGGAAATGAAGGGAAAATTAAAGTTAAGCTTCAAGAAGCAGAGCATTGCGACGAGGATAAGATTTTCATTCTCTCGGGTAGATGTTGGTGAAATTAGGATTTCCTATTCCTAATGTGTCCACATTCGAATAATTTTTACAACCTTTTCTGCTTCTATGATTTGATACACGATCCGATGCTGAATATTCATTCTTCGAGAATAAGCGCCGGACAAATCTCCGACCAATTTTTCAAACGGCGGAGGAGTCTGGAGCGGATTTTTCTGCAGGAGTTCCAAAATAACCAGCGCTCTGTCTTTCAAACCGGCCTGTTTTAATTTCAGGGCATCTTTCTGCGCTTGTTTGGTAAA
>PEYN01000080.1 GCA_002774355.1 Candidatus Marinimicrobia bacterium CG08_land_8_20_14_0_20_45_22
TCGGATCGTTCGATACGTAAGCGAGCGGTTGGGTAAATTGATATACGCCGCTGACCGTGCTATCGAAGTGATAAATCCAGTTCACGGACGGCTCGAAATTTTTATTGAGGCTGAACATACTGCGAATGACCGGATAAGATTTAGGATCTCGCGTTAACGCCGTGACATTCTGTGCCATCACTTCGCCGGGATAAATGACAGACGATAAAGAACTGCTACCGCTGAAAAATCCGCCGTTCACGGCGGCAATCGCCCCAAATCGCGTCGTCAACGTTTTTACATTGGCGGCGGATGATGTGAGGTAGGAACGAACGGCGATTTGTTCGTTATTCAGATCGACGTTAAAATAAAATGCCTGAAGTTTGGGACTCGATCGCGTTCCTTTGAACACTTTAATGCCGTCTGGAAGCGAATAATTACCGGTGATCTCCGTCCACGTGATCGTCGAATCCTGCGCGAAAAGCGCCACGGCAAGTACGAAAAACAACAGAACAATTATTTTCATCAATCGCATTCTTCGAGTCTCCTTACGATTCACTCCTGAAAAGTAACGAGAAAGGATAGCGTATTTCAGGCTAAATTCCAAATTTTTCCATATAGAAAAAAACGGTTAGGACAAAATATCCCAGATGAAGACCTGCAACTCCATTGCACAAATGAAAAAGGTAAAGGCGTGGCGCGTCGTGCCTCTACTAATTCCCCTAAAGAGAAATATTCCTATTGATATTCTTAACTATTTTGTGGATTTTATGGTATGATAGATATCAGTCTTATTCACGATTTATACTATATCAGCCATATCTCTACAATTCCATCAATTTTTAAAAAAGGGATTCTCTGTCATAATCAGGTGAGTGAGATTAAGCATGAATCAGTAGCTTCACCAATTATTCAACAGCGTCGGGAAAACAAGCAGATTCCCGGCGGAATGAAACTGCATGATTATGCCAATTTATATTTGGATGCTCATAATCCAATGCTGAGTAAAATAAGAGATCAAAATAATGAGATAGCGATTTTACAAATTGGAAAAACGATATTACTGCTGAAAGACGTGATTATCTGCGATCGAAATGCCTCCAGCGATTATGCCGCGTTCTATCCGGTTGAGACTGGTTTAAATAAATTGAATTTCCAAATGATTTACGACCGATATTGGACAAATCATCCAGATTCAATTCAATTAGTGGAGCATAAATCGATCAAATGTGCTGAAGCGCTGATTCCTTACAGAGTTCCTGCAGAATATATTATCGGGATAATTGTCTATGACAATACCGCCAAAACACATCTTGAATCTATGGAAATTCAGGTGCAAATTACAGTGGAGAAAGGAATGTTTTTTTAGCCAAATGATTAAACAGATCAAAATAGGAAATATTTTGGAATCCGAGGCTCAGACCTTGGTCAATACGGTTAATTGTATTGGGGTCATGGGTAAGGGGATTGCGGCAGATTTTAAAAAACAATTTCCGGATATGTTTAGCGATTATAAAGATCGTTGCGACAAGAGGCTATTGAAACCGGGAGAACCCTATATTTATAAAAGACTGGTAAAACCCTGGATTATTAATTTTCCAACGAAAGATGACTGGCGCTCCGTTTCAAAGATTCAGGATATTAAAAAGGGTATTGATATCATTCTGAAGAGTTACAAAGAATGGGGCGTGACATCACTGGCTATTCCGCCATTAGGATGCGGCAACGGTCAATTAGATTGGCGTGACGTCGGGCCATTGCTCTACCAAAAATTTCAGGATATTGATATTCCGGTGGAATTATATGCCAGTTTCCAGTCGCCGAAAGAACAGATGACAAAAGAATTTCTTTCATCTAAGGAACTACAGAACAAAACAGCCATTTTTAAGAAAGAAGATCAAATATTTCACCCTGAGTGGATAGTTCTGATTGAAGTTCTTGATAGGATTGGAAAGAATCCCTATCACCGGCCGATTGGGAGGACGTTCTTTCAGAAAATCGGATATATTGTAACCGCTCAGGGAGTCAACACCGGATTAAAATATGAAGAAAGCAGTTACGGACCTTTTGCGAAGGATTTGAAACAGGCGATTGCCGTACTGGCCAACAATAACCTGCTGATCGAGAAACATAATGGGCAGGGTTTTCAATATCTACCCGGGAGTGCCTATTCGGTCATGCGGAAAAAATACAAGGAGATTCTCGATAAATATGAACAAGTGATTGAAAAGACTGCCGATCTTTTTATGCGGATGGATACTCATCAGGCGGAAATAGTATCGACTATCTTGTATTCTTCCCGTAAACTGAAGCAGGACAGCGCCGAAGTCAGCGAAAAGGAGATTTTTGACCATGTCATGGAATGGAAGAAACGGCGCCGTCCGCCACTCGATGAAAAGGACGTCGCCAGCGCCGTCCGCAACTTAGTAATGTTACATTGGCTGAAAGCTCAATTCAGTCAGGATCTGCCTGTGCAGGATATATTTTGATTTACATTTAATATTAAGTAATCGTTTAATTGGATAAATGCAAAATATATTTCTAACGATCCTTGATCGGTTTATTATCGGGGTTTTCTAATATAACGGAGTAACTTATGCCAACCTTGCAGTTCAAAGGTAAAAACATCATCTGGAATCATCACCTGTCCGTGCCTTATCATACGCTGGAGGAAGTCGATGAACTGAACTTCCAGCCGGAAAAAGCCAACGGCAACCTGATCGTCGAAGGCGACAATCTGCTGGCGCTGAAAGCCCTCCTGCCACACTATGCCGGGAAAGTGAAATGTATCTTCATCGACCCTCTCTACAATACAGGTAACGATGTCGAAGAAGGAAAAAGCTGGGTCTATTCTGATAATGTAAACAGTCCTCTTCTTAAAGAATGGTTTGGAAAAGAAGTTTCAAGAGATGATTTAACACGACATGACAAATGGTTATGTATGATGGTTCCTCGTCTGAAATTATTGAGGGAATTACTTCATGATGATGGAGCGATTTTTATTACAATAGATGATAACGAATATGCTTCGCTAAAAGCGATAATGGACGAAATATTTAATGAAGAAAACCTTGTAGCAAATATCGTTTGGCAAGCAAGGAAATCCGTGCAAAATGATACTGACATTAGTGTCAATCACAACTATGTCTTGGTTTATGCAAAGAACAGAAGGCAGACAGAAAGAAGATTAAAAGCAAGTAACGCTGATAAATGGTACCAAATGCCGGGTTTTGTATTTAAGCCCTTATTATTAGATAAATCGAAATTCAGTAATCCTGATAACGATCCGCGAGGTTTATGGAAAGCCGATCCTTTTGATGCACCAAATGTACGAGAAAACCTTACTTATCCAATTATCAATCCTAGTACTGGTAAAAAATATTTGCCTCCAAAGGGCAGGCATTGGAGGACTGAAGAAGATAATTTTAAAAAATTACTAAAAGAAAACAGAGTTTTATTTGGGAGAAAGGGAGAAAGTGGCCCCCAGTTAAAAGTATTTTGGGACGAAAAAAAGGAATATGGAGAAATAGAAACATCGTGGTGGGGAGAAGGATCAGCAGAAATTTATTTAAATGAAGATATTGATTACGATACTGCCCAAGAATGGACTAATTATGGAACAACGACCCAAGGCTCAAAATTATTGCAATCAATGTTTAATTCAGAAAAAGTGTTTAATAATCCAAAACCAGTTGAATTGTTGATAAATATTATTCGGCAGTCGGCAAATCGAGATGATATTATTCTTGATTCCTTTGCCGGTTCGGGTACGACGATGCACGCGGTGATGGAGTTGAATAAAGAGGACGGCGGCCAGCGGCAGTGCATCATGGTGCAGATGACCGAAGCCACACCGAAAGAGCCGGACAAGAATATCTGCAAGGACGTTACCCGCGAGCGGGTGAAACGGGCGATCGAGAAATATGGCTATGATTCCGGTTTCTGGTACCTACGGGTCGGGATACCGATTGACGCGGAGACGATGCTGGCCGGAGAGTTGCCGACCTACAATCAGTTCGCGGAATATGTCTATTATCTCTGTACCGGCGATAGCCTGAAAGAAAAACAGGCGATCAATGAAAAGACTTATTACGTCGGCAAACAGGGCAGTTCGGTGATTTACTTAGTGTATAAGCAGAATTTTGAGGAGTTGACTCACATGGCGCTCAATCTGGATCTGGCAGAAGAGATTTCCGCCCGTCATCCGCAGAAGCGCCTGATCATCTACGCGCCGGCCTGTTTTCTGGAAGAAGAATATATGAGAGATAAATCGATTGAATATGTCGGGATTCCGTACAACCTGTTTCGGAGAGCGGGAGAATAGGGATGTTCCTGAAAGATTACCAGAAGAAGGTCGTTGAC
>PEYN01000081.1 GCA_002774355.1 Candidatus Marinimicrobia bacterium CG08_land_8_20_14_0_20_45_22
AAATCCTGATAAATACTACGGGCGTTTTGTCCTAATGTCATTTTCTCCTGTATCATCAAATGATAGACGCTTGCCCCGTTCTTGCTGATAGGTGGCTTTTGATCTGAAATATCGGAATCGGGAAAACAAAATCATTTTTTCTTCTCAATTACCAACTAGTCATTCTACTAAAAAAGATAACGGTAAAATAGTCGATAAAAGGAGTTTTACAGTAAAGGAGTATCCCTATTTGCCATGTCTTATTTTTACAATAGGGGGCGGATATTTAGCATTCGATAGTTTTGACAAAGCAAAAGATTATGATGATGCGGCAGAGGCTTTCAAAGAATTGATAACTGAATTAAGTTCAGTGTATTCTAATTCAGAACTCACTGCATTACGTGTAAAAATGAATAAGTATAAAAAGAAATCAGGAGATAAAACGGCTTTGGGAATCATTAGCACTGTTGTCACTGGATTATCATTTTTTCTGTCCATTTCACCAGTTGAAAAGGAAATACCCTTGACGATAAACCAGAATGGGATAGGAACGATGGTATCATTGAATTGGGCGATCAGGTAGAAGGTATTGAGACGCAATATGATCACACTAATACCATAGAATCCCATGAATAAATTCGTGGATTGATTATCTCGAAAATTCGGGTTTTCAGGGGGGAAATCCTTTCTCCAAGTTCGGGGAAGACTTCCCCAAGATGCCGAAACCTTTCCCCTAAGTCAGGGAGCGTTTCTCCGAACTCAGGGAACGTTCCCCCAGGATTCATTCGGGAATCGGAATAATAAATTTCCTGCAGAAGTCAGAAAACAGCCGGAAATATTTTACAAACACCGTTTGTCCAAAACAATCGTGACACTGATTCAATTTGTGAAGGAATTTACCCTGGCTTTTGTTCAGCCGAAAGCAGACTATGGAATTCAAACCGATCAACCTCAACGATACGATCTCGAACTTGTTGAAAATGATCAAACGCCTCATCGGTGAAAACTTGTCCCAAAACTTCGTGGTTTGTAGTTGAAAAAATCTTCTATTCTTTCTATCTCTGCCTTTACTTTTCTTAAAATGTGGAAGCCGTGTCTCATTCTTTAGCAAGAGATATATTTTTTACGGCAAAATCAAAAGTATTGCCTGCTTGCAAATACAAATCCGTGATGAACCATTATTTAATTAATGGCTTCGGTTTTGGGCGTCGCGGCGCAACCATCAACGTCTTCTCAAATTTCACCGAAACAGCGCCGGGTTCGGCTCCGCGTGGTTTCCAGACGTACTTTTTTTGCGTATAAATCACCGGAACGAGTTTGGAATGTTTCGACTTACTGTATAGAGCGGCGATGCTGGCGCACTGTTCTAAAATTGTTTTGGGAAATGATGCCGCTCGTTTCGGATTCCGTAGAACAATATGAGAACCGGTTGTTCCCTGCGCATGGAACCAAAAATCATCGGGTCGGGCGATTTTGAAAGTTAGTTTGTCGTTGTCGTGCGCGTTTTTCCCAACCAATAATTCATAGCCATCGATCACGAACCGGTGAAACGGCTGGCGTTCGGTTTCCTGTCGTATTTCAACAGACGTAAGTTCGGATAGCAACTGCTTTTCCATTTTTCGTAAATCGGGAAGCGATTTTGATTTTTCGACGCTTTCCCAATGCTCTTTGATTCGACGAATTGACAGCTCAATTTCGGTAATGGAATTTTTCAGATTGATTTTGGAACGCTCGATGTTTTTTGATTTCGTGTAATATTTTTGTGCGTTTTCGGATGGAGAAAAATCCGGATTCAGCGGAAGGACCAGATCATTTCCCGAATCGTCTGCGGATGGAACGGAAGCAAATTTTGCGCGCGGTGGAATTCGTTGGAGATTTGATAAAATCGCGTCCGCCCAGAGTCGATAAAGCGCCGACGCGGGAAGTTTTTCCAGATCGTTTTTCTGGTTGTTCAATTTTCGTTGGAGCGCATCCAATCCTCTGCTCAATTTTTGTAAAAGTGACCGTCTGAGTTGAAAACTGAGATGATTTTGGAAAAACTCTGAAATATAAAACCGGTCGGCTGATGGCAAATCCTCAAAAAATTGGACAGGTGTGTCCGATTTTGAATGAAAATCTATGAAAGCCATTGTGGGCTTGTCTTCGAGATATACTCGGATTTTTGGGTGAGATAACTCGTCGAAAATATTTAAAATTTCGTTCAGAAAAATGTCGGTTTGTGTATCTGAAAAATTGACGGGAAAATCGGTTGGACGGACCTCACTACGGAAACAAATTTCATTGATCAGTTCTTGGGAGAGGTACGGAAAACTTGCCGAACGAAAGAAATCGTTGATATTTTGGTTCGTCTGATCCGAAAATTCACGCTTGAGAGTGGTAATATCGGCGCTTAGAAGAAGATCGCAAGTGAAATCATCTTGCGGTGAAATCTGTAAATTATTCGTTTTCTTAAATGCTTGAATCATCTGAAAATTTGTATCGACAACAACGGCGTTTCCATTGATTCCAAACAACTGGAAAAGCAAAAAACAGTCGCCGTGGTTACATTCGATAATCAACTGGCGATCTTTGCGGTGCCATTGAACGTCCGTGACAATTTTTCCTTCAATTTCATTTAAAACTGTCACGCGTTGCTTTGGATTCGGGGCGGTGGTATCCACCGATAAATACGGGAGCGGCGGCTGAATGGAAAAATGCATATTTGAAAATCCCTGACTTCCGCTAACCGGAAAATTCGCTTCTCTTTTTTTATAAGTGAATGGTTTATTGAAAACGCAACCGGTTAAATTTTCCCGTAGAAATTGTCCAAGAAACCGAACATGAAACCAACTATTAAACATTTTTCAGGTTAGATGAAATGGATTTTGAGATGGCGAAAAGTAGAAAATCACTCAACCCCAATCGTTGTTGTCATCGAATGAACTTCAAGAGGAGCGAGCGTGATGCCGTTGTCTGACGCATTTGCCGCTTCGATGCAAACCATTCTGCGATAGCTGTCCGGCTCCATGTCAGCGACTATTTCTGACAGTAATTCTCCTGGATTCCAAACGATGGTGGAAAAACTTCCGGATTTTTGGATGTGAATTATTCGGAAAAAAAGTTCATCCCGAAGAAAACAATCCGAAGAAGTGTGCAGATAAACGCGGTTGACGATTTCGTCAAACCGAATTGACCCGTATTGAACTTTTCGGTTGAACTGATCGACAGCGTCGATATAAGTGGTTCTGTCTAAGCCGTCAAGAGAAACGTTTCGGATATCGCTGATGTTGAAATAGGAATGAAGCGCTTCGGTGAACTTGAAATCTCGTTCGTCAACATTTTCAATCCGGAGTTCGATTGAAAGTGATTTCCCGATCGTGAAAATAACCTCGGCGTTGAAACGATAATCGAATAAATCCGGCGTCGCGTCATGTTCGCTCAGTGTCATTCGAAGTCGCATTTCATCGGATGGAAGTGATTGAACGGAGCGCAGATGCCAATATGACAATCGCGAAAATCCATGAGATGGTTTAGAAGAATCAGACGGATGCGTGCTAAACCACGGCCAGCAAATGGGAATACCGCCGCGAATCGATTTCCCGGCTTCATAAAAACTTTTCGGACTTACCCACAATAAGTCTTCATGTCCGGTTGGTGTAAATGACAATACCTGAGCGCCGTAAATGGAAATTATCGCCGATGAAACTGGACTGGTAATCCGCACCATAGGTAGATCGCCAGCGGCGCGGAAAAATTGCACGCGGTCTGAAATTCCGAATCGTGCATTGAGTAAATCGACATCTCTCATATTTTCGTGATCTCCAAACGATTCTCGTCTAAAAAAACGAAAAATCGACCGAATTTAAAGATTTCAAATGTTTAAAGGGAAAAAGAAAATAAACTCCTGTCTAAGTTGTTTTTATAATTTCTCAGGTTATCAAAAGGTCGCGTGTCGGGAATTCCGGATCGCTGGTGACGATTAACCCGAGTTTTCTGAGTCCGGCAGAATCTCCCGGTGTCGGAATATGTGTCGTATGCAATTCGCATCCGTTGAGTTCCGAGAGTTTTTCGATGGCAATTTGTGCGGCCGGATTTGAGGAGGCGCTAATGCTGAGGGCAATGAGGATTTCTTCGACATTCAGGCTTGCCATTTTTCCCTTAAGGATATCCTTTTTTAGATAATTGAGTGATTTTACAACAGGTCGCGGAAGCAGATCGATAGTGTCTGGAATTCCGGAAAGTTGTTTGGTCGCGTTCAAAATCAGGCTGGACGTTGAGTGCATCAGAGATGAGTTCATTCCGGTGACGATAGAACCGTCTTTTAGCTCCAGTGCCACTCCGCAGAAAATATTTTCGTTGCCTTTTCCTTTTTCACGAGCGGCTCGGGCGGCTTCGCGAGCGGGAATAACGACGGTACGGTCTTCCGGTCTGACGTTGATTTCTTTCATCAGAGATTCCACTCGGGTGATGGTTTCCTGATCTGTAAGGCCTATCGCCTATTCGCAGGTATATCGAAAATAACGCCGGATCACTTCCTGACAGGCGGCAGTTTGAACGATTCTATCATCAACAATACCAAATCCAGCGCGGTTGACGCCCATGTCTGTGGGTGATTTATAAAATGACGGCGCGTTTGTTATTTTTTCAATGATCCGTCGCAGGAGCGGAAACGCTTCAATATCACGATTGTAATTGACAGAAGATTGGTGGTACGCGTCGAGATGAAAATGATCGAACATGTTGACATCGCGTAGATCGGCGGTGGCGGCTTCATAGGCAACATTTATCGGATGTTTCAGCGGCAGATTCCAGATCGGAAATGTCTCGAATTTGGCATAACCCGCGCGAATTCCCCGTCGATATTCGTGATATAATTGACTCAAAAAGGTGGCTAACTTTCCACTATTCGGTCCGGGACCTGTGACAATCGTGATTGGTTTATCTGTCTCGATGTATGGATTTGCGCCGTAACCGCTCTCGCTGACAATCGTGTCAACATCGGTTGGATATCCTTTGGTAAATCGGTGTGTGTAAACACGAACGCCACGCCACTCCAGCTTGTTTTTAAAAGCGGTCGCCGCTGGTTGATTTTCATAGCGCGTGATGACAACAGCTGTGACAGGAATTCCCCAATCAGAAAGATCGTCGATGATTTTTTGGGCGTCTGAGTCGTACGTAATTCCCAGATCAGCACGCATTTTGTTGCGTTCGATGTCGCCTGCATAAATGCAGAGAATGACATCAATTTTATCCTTAAGGTTTTGAAGCAAGTGCATTTTAACGTTTGGATCGTATCCGGGCAGAACTCGCGCGGCGTGGTAATCGAATATCAATTTCCCACCGAATTCAAGATAAAGTTTGGAGTCAAATCTATTGACGCGATTGATGATTGCGGCTGTTTGTTCAGCGAGATATTTTTCGTTGTCGAAACCGATTTCTGTCATCAATTGTCGCATCCTTTGTGAAATTATGTTGAATCAAAAATACCGCCGTAGTTTATCATTTATGCTCTGGATATACAACGATAATCTGGTCGTCGGATGAGCGAAATCTCACCTGTTTGCGGATGGAAAATACGGTTATGGCAGGAACCCTTTTTCGATAATCCACGGATGAATTTCGACGACGAGCCGTCCGGCTTTGACCATCGGATTGGTGTCAGCTAACCGTCTGACATCTTCCATTGTATTGACCTTGAAAATGTATATCCTGCGAATGTCCCCGTCGTCGATAAACGGTCCGGCTAGAACGAGTTGTCCCGTTTCAGCCATTTTCTGTATGTTTTCCAAATGTGATTTTTGCAATTCCTCGATTTGCGGCGTCGATTCCGGCGTCCAATGGGTTCCGCGCCGGATGATTCCCATGAAGTAAAGCGACATATTTTCCGGAATTACCGGTTCATCGCCGCCAAAGGAAAAATGAACTATCGATAAAAGGATGATCAAGCCGATAAGCTTCGGTCGAATGCGATTTATAAAACCCAACTTTTTCTGTTAGAACAATCCGCCGACGGAAAAACCGATGATCTGATAATCGTCGTCCTCGACTTTCCGGAATGAGTAGTTCAGGTTCAGTAAAATACGCGTTCCGCCCAGATCGAAAGAGAATCCGCCGCCGACCAGCGCGCCGAAACCCTTGTCGCTGTCGATGGAATTATTTTCCGAATCCTGATAGTTCATTTTCGCCAGTCCGGCAACCGCGCGCAGAAACGGACCCTGACCGAATCTTTGCCCGATGTAATGAATGACGCTTCCACCATACAGGAATTGATTCCATTGGAACCATGTGTTTTCGTAAACAAATCGGTCGACGACGGAATTGATAACGACGCCCCCGATCGTTTTGGGCGTTTAAGGAAAGTAAAAACCCAGCATATCTATGCAGATCGTTGTGCG
Organism: Candidatus Marinimicrobia bacterium CG08_land_8_20_14_0_20_45_22; assembly: GCA_002774355.1. Lineage (NCBI taxonomy): Bacteria > Pseudomonadati > Fidelibacterota > Fidelibacterota bacterium CG08_land_8_20_14_0_20_45_22. The sequence continues at coordinate 6,354 of PEYN01000081.1, forward strand.
TTGAACGCCGTCCGCGTCTTCGATGATATCGATTACTTCCTGAACGCCCTTCGGATATGTGATCGCCGCGCCGCCGAGTTCCCAGTATAAATACCAGGATTCTCTGCCGTCACTGAGCTGTTCGGCAAAAGCGACATTCGCGATGAAAATCAATCCCAGAAAGTAACTGCTCCACCTCAAGAGTTTTCTGTTCATTCTTAGCTCCTTTTTCAATTTAGATAATTTTAGGAATGAGAATAGGTAAAACCAAGAAAAAATTTGCCTGATGACATCCGGGCGGTTTGAATTTCTCTAATTCATTTGAGATCGAAAATATAAAAAACAAGGATTAAATTCTTATTTAAACTATTAAAATACATACAATAATAATTTGTTTTCCATTTGCTTGTCTGAAAATGGATAATTAACTTCAGACGATTTCTTGGAGATTTGAATGATACAAAGCATGACCGGATTCGGGAAAAGTGAAAAGCAAACAGAGTTTGGAACATTGATCGTCGATCTGCGCTCCGTGAATAATCGCTATTGTGATATGGCGATCAAGTTGCCGGAATTTCTGGAATCACATTCAGAAGAGATCAAGCGCCTGCTGACCGAAAAACTGGTGCGCGGCCGTATCACGCTCTCGGTTTCGCTTAATGGAGCGAGCGAAGAAATCGCCCGTCTGAAACTTAACCTGCCTGCTATTCGCCGGTTCTATGATAGTTTGACGGAGCTTTCTGCCGAACTGGGCATCGATGAGAAGGTGAAGATAGAGCACCTTTTGATGTTGACCGATTTGTTCGACATCCATTCGCCGAACATCGAAGCAGAAAATGTCATCACGATATTGAGAGAAACGCTTGAATCAGCGATTGTTGCACTCAACGAGATGAGATTTCGAGAGGGAAATTTTCTTCAGAAGGAACTGGAATTACATCTGGTGATGATTGGTGAAAAAGTCTCGGAAATCGAAGACCTCTTTGTCTCCTGCAAAAACGGATACTTTGAGAAGATGAAGAAAAATCTCAAAGAACTCTGCGCCGACCTGAATTTCGATACGGATCGGGTTTTGCAGGAAGCCGCGCTTGCCGCGAAGCGGATCGACATTACGGAAGAGTGCGAACGGCTCCGAAGCCATCTGCATCAATTCAGAAAATATATGGAAGACGACGAGCCGTCCGGGAAGAAGATGACGTTTTTGCTTCAGGAAATGAACCGCGAAGCGGCGACGATCGGCTCAAAGTCCGAAGAAGCACGGATCGCGCATTTAGTCGTGCTGGTGAAAGATGAAATTGAAAAAATCAGGGAACAGGCGCAGAACATTTTATGAACGATAACGGTCTGTTGCTCGCCATAGCCGGTCCGTCCGGGATCGGAAAAACGACGATCTGCCATCAACTGCTTGAAAGCGACGACCGATATGTCTTTTCCGTTTCCTGCACTACGCGCGCACGCCGGGAAAACGAAACAGACGGCGTCGATTATCATTTCATCACGCGTGAAGAATTCCAGCGATTCATTCATGAAGGAAAACTCGCCGAATGGCAGGAAGTCTTCGGCAACCTTTACGGAACACTGAAATCGGCGATTCAGGAAGCACTCGATCACGGTCGTGTTCTTTTGCTGGACATCGAGGTGAAAGGCACGCTGAATATTAAAGCCATATATCCGCAGGATACGATCACGGTTTTTCTTCAGCCGCCCAGCGAGGCTGAATTGAAACGCCGGTTGAAATCGCGCGGCACGGAATGTGAAAAATCGATAAAAATCCGTTCTGCTCGCGTTGAGGAAGAATTGGAACTCGGGAAAAAATTTGATTATCAGGTGACCAATGACGACCTGCAACAAACAGTCAGTAAAATCAGGAAAATCGTAAATGGAGAGAAAAATATATGACAGAAACGATTCCTTTTTCGAAATTGAGAGAACAGTCCGAAGATACCTTCGAACTCGTTGTAGCCGCGTCTAAAAGATCCGTTCAGATCAATAACTTAAGAGCGGCAAAGTATCCGCTCCCAACGTTGACAGAAGATCAGGAAGAAACGTTTGAAGAAACGCCAGAAGAAGAAGAGTCGATCAACTGGGATAAGATGGACAAACCGGTGACCGCGGCGGTCAACGAAATGCTTGCTGGTAAAGTGAATTACCATTACACAGAGGAAATTAAAGAAACGACCGCGGAAGAGATTGATCTTGATTTTCAGGAATAAAAAAATCATCCTTGGACTAACTGGCGGCATCGCCATTTATAAGTCAGTCTCTCTGCTCCGGCGTCTGGTGAATGACGAAGGCGCAGACGTGACGGTCGTGATGACGAAATCCGCCCAGCAGTTCATGTCGCCGCTGATCTTTGAGACTTTCAGCGGTAAGCCGGTTCTGACGGACATGTTTTCCGGAATCCATATTTCGACGCGACATGTCGATTTAGCGACATCAACCGATGCGATTCTGATTGCTCCGGCGACAGCAAATATCGTTGCGAAGACCGCGAGCGGCATTGCGGACGATTTGCTGAGCACGATCATTTTGACTGGCGGGAATAAGGCGATATTTGCTTTAGCGATGAATGACAATATGTTCGCCAATCCCATCACACAGGCAAATATTAAAAAACTCCGAGAACTCGGTTATGGATTGATTGAGCCGGAAATCGGAGATTTAGCCTGTCACGCCGTCGGAAAAGGTCGTTTGGCGGATGAATCCCTGATCCTCAATTATCTGGACCAGCGATTGAACGGAAGCGGATTGTTGGCGGGAAAGCGGGTGATCGTCACTGCCGGAGCGACGCGCGAATTTATCGATTCGGTTCGGTTTATTTCCAATAAATCCACCGGAAAAATGGGTTTTGCTCTGGCAAGAGAAGCCGCAAAACAAGGCGCCGATGTTTTGTTGATTTCGGGCGTGATATCGGCTTCGATTCCAACAGGAATTCAAACCATTCAGGTGGAATCGGCAAAACAGATGGAAAAGGCGCTCGTCGAAAATGCAAACGTAGCGGATTTTCTATTCATGGCGGCCGCGGTGGAAGATTTTTGTCCCGAGAAAATTTCAGACGAAAAGATTAAGAAAAACGAAGCGCCGGGTCAAATATCTTTGAGCATTTCGCCCGATCTGATCGTTTCTTTCCGGAATGTCAATGAAAAGGCGTGCGTCGTTGGTTTCAGTGTTGAAACGCTCGATGGGAAAGCCCGCTCCTCCGATAAAATGAACCGGAAAAAGATGGATTTCATCGTCTGGAACGATCCGTCGAAATCCGGCGTTGGATTCGAGAGCGATACCAACGAAGCGATGATGCTCGGAAGAAATGGACAAGAATGGTTTTTTCCCAAGACGACTAAGCGTGAAATTGCCGTACAAATTATTCAAACTGTCGTGAAGAACTAGTGACGAACGATGAGCGAATTCCGGAAAAAACTGACAGATTATTTCCGACAACAGGGTGAACTTTATCCATCCGAATATTTTTTTGACAAAGTGCCGGGGATTCTTCGATCGCAAACGGGCATTTTTACGGTGAGCGAAACCTTTTTATCGGATTTTCGTAAACTGGAAGAAGAAGCGAAAAATTGTTCCGCCTGCGATCTGGCGCAGACGCGCACGAATGTTGTTTTTGGCGATGGAAATCCGAAGGCTGGATTATTGTTCATTGGAGAGGCGCCGGGCGAGAATGAAGATTTGCAGGGGAAGGCTTTCGTGGGAAGAGCGGGGAAATTGCTGGATGACCTTCTGAAGGGAATTGGACTGAATCGTACGCACATCTATATTACCAATATCATCAAATGTCGTCCGCCGGGGAATCGCCAGCCAGTTCAAACCGAAGTCAATGCATGTATTCATTTTTTACTGCGTCAGATTGAGCTCATTCAGCCGCGTATGATCGTTTGCCTCGGCTTGGTCGCGGCAAAGTCGCTTTTAAAATTCGATCTTCCGCTCGGTCGGATGCGTAATCAGATATTCGCTTTTCAAGGAATTGACGCGATGGTGACTTATCATCCGGCGGCTATTCTTCGGAACGTTAATTTGATGGATGCGGCGAGGGAAGATTTTGAAAAAATCAAACAAATTTATCAGGAAAAGTCAGGGAGTTGACTGTGGCACAAAAAGACGGTGAATATCTAAAAGTTCCGCCACACGCCGATGAAGCGGAAATTTCGGTGCTGGGCGCCATGATGCTTGAAAAGGAAGCCGTGAGCAAAACGATCCAATATCTGGATCACACGGCGTTTTACAAGGAAGCCAATCAGACGATTTTTCGCGTCATGGTCGAATTGTTCAACGAAGGCGAACCGATCGATCAGGTCAGCGTCGTTGATCGTTTGAAACGGAACAAATTGCTGGATAGAGCCGGCGGGGCGTATTATCTGACGGGATTGATCGAGGCGACGCCTTCCGCCGCGAATGTCGAATATTATGCGAAACTAGTGCTTGAAAAATCGCTCCTTCGAAAGTTGATTCTTTCGTCGAATGAGATTCAGGAGGAAGCGTATGATGCCAAAGAATCGGCGGAAGAAATTATCGACTCTGCCGAGCAGAAAATTTTTGCTCTGTCCGAAAATAAAATGCGTCGCGGCTTCAAAAATTTTAATGATGTCCTGAATCAGACGTTCGAGCATTTGGACACGATTCACAATAAAGCCGGACATACGACGGGCGTTCCGACCGGATTGATTCTGTTGGACGACCTGACATCTGGATTTCATCCCGGTGAATTGGTCATCCTTGCCGGAAGACCTGGAATGGGAAAAACGGCGCTGGCGCTGACGATTGCACGAAATGCCGCCGTTGAATACAAGACGCCGGTTGGTATTTTTAGCCTGGAAATGTCGGATTGGCAATTAGCCATGCGCCTTTTATGTGCTGAAGCAAAAGTAGATAGCCATCTCGTGCGTACACGGAAATTACCGCAGGAGCAGTGGGGCAGACTCAGTTCATCGGTTGGAAAACTCCAGAATGCACCGATTTTTATCGATGATTCGCCGGCATTGACGGCGATTGAAATCCGGGCAAAAGCTCGCCGGTTGAAAGCCGAACATGACATCCAGATGATCATTGTCGATTATCTCCAGCTCGTCCGCGGACATCAGGCGGAAAACCGCCAGCAGGAAATCACCGAAATTACGCGCAGTCTGAAGGCGCTATCAAAGGAAATAAACGTTCCGGTTATTGCGCTCTCACAATTATCCCGCGCCGTTGAAACGCGCGGAGGCGATCATCGCCCGCAACTTTCGGATTTGAGAGAAAGTGGCGCCATCGAGCAAGATGCCGACGTCGTAATCTTCATTTACCGGAAAATGTATTACGAGAAAAAAGATGCTTCGGATGATAGAGTGCCTTCCGAGGAGCATGCAATAGCCGAAATAATCGTCGAGAAACAACGAAACGGTCCCCAGGGAACCGTCAAGGTTGTCTTTATCGACAAATACACTCGTTTTGAGAACATGAGCACGAAGGAACAATCCGCGGAATCGCCTTTCTGATGCCGACTCCATTTATCTCAAAAGTTTTTTCGAAGGCGGACAAACGACCGCAGAAATTTTGCGTGCTTGTCCGAAACGCGAACGCCGAAAAAATCTTTTCCGCGGCGGAAGAAGACTTTCTCTGGGATGTGTATGTATTTGCGCGGGAAGCTCACCGCGGACAGTTGAGGAAATCGGGTGAACCCTATTTTGAACATCCGTACGCCACCGCGAAAATCCTTTCCGCTCTTGGAATGGACCCCATTACGATTGCCGGCGGACTTTTGCACGACGTCATCGAAGACACAGGCATCCGATACGAGGATGTCGAGGAGAAATTTGGCGTGGACGTAGCCAAATTGGTCGAAGGCGTCACAAAAATTTCTGGCATCACATTTCGCAACCGGCAGGAAGAACAGGCGGACAATTTCCGTAAAATGTTACTCAGTGTCGCCGAGGACATCCGGGTGCTGATTATCAAATTGGCAGATCGCCTCCACAATATGCAGACGCTTGAATCTTTGCCGTCGATTAAACAGAGACGAATCGCCATCGAAACTCGCGATGTTTATGCGCCACTGGCGCACCGATTGGGTATGTTTAAAATCAAGTCAGACATGGAAGATCTCGTCTTGAAAACACTCGATCCGGACGCGTTCAAGTTTTTACAGAAGAAAGTCAAAGATAAGAAAAGCGAGCGAGAAAAATATCTCCAAACGTTCATCGAACCGTTGCAGAAAGCGCTGGCGGATCAGCCTTTCAAAGCCCGGATTTTCGGTCGGTCGAAGAACTTTTATTCTATCTATAAAAAGATGAAAATGCGGAACAAACCATTCGAAGAAATCTACGATCTCCTCGCGCTCCGCGTCATTGTCGATACCAAAGAAAACTGTTACACGGTTCTCGGAATCGTCCACGAACTATTTAATCCGATTGTGGACAGGTTCAAAGACTATATCGCCAGTCATAAGGCGAATTATTATCAATCGATTCATACGACGGTTTACGGTCCGGGTGGTCGGTTGGTTGAAATCCAGATTCGGACGGAAGAAATGGACGAAATCGCCGAGGAAGGCATCGCGTCTCATTGGCGATACAAGGAAGGCCGGGAAAAACCGGATGAAGTCGATAATTATGTCAAATGGCTTCGCGATCTGATTGAGGTTTTAAAAACTGAATCGGCGGGTCCTAAGGATTTTATGGACACGCTGAAAATCGATCTGTTTAAGGACGAAATTTTCGTGTTTACCCCAATGGGCGACTTGATTCGTCTTCCCAAGGATGCAACGCCAGTTGATTTCGCATTTGAAGTTCACACAGCAATTGGCTACCGCGCGATTGGCGCCAAAGTGGATGGGAAAATGGTGCCACTGAATTCGGAATTGAAAAGCGGTCAGACGGTTGAGATCATCACCGCAGAAACGCATCACCCTAGCTACGCTTGGCTAAAGTTTGTCAAAACATCCAAAGCGATCGGCGCCATCAAGCGATGGGTTCATAAAACTCAGTATGAAGAAAGCGTTAAAATCGGCAAAGAAATCCTCGAAAAGGAAAACCAACGCAACAAGAATTTGCGGTTTCTGAAAGCCGTTCAGGAATCCCGAGAAGCGCTTGGGTATCCGGACATCAACAAACTTTACGCCGCAGTCGGTGCCGGAAATTTGACTGTTACCTCGATCTTTAACAAGATCTTTCCGCAGGAACATCCGGTAAAAGCGGAGAAAGATTATGATGCACTTTTTATTGAAACGGCACGGAAAAACATTCGTGGAATCAAGGTTCATGGCATTAGCGATTTGATGATTTCTTATGCCAAATGTTGTAATCCAATCCCGGGCGATCCCATTATCGGATATGTCAGCCGAGGACGCGGCATCATCGTTCATAGAAGCGATTGCAGTAATCTGCCCACTCTATTGGAAGAAAGTGAAAGGATGTTGAACGTCGAGTGGGACGTTGACCGCGATCAGTCATTTTACGCTTACCTGAAAATCATGGGACAGGAACGGAAAAATTTTCTAAAAGATATTACCGAAATTATTTCATCCACCGATACGAATATCGTCAGTATCGATGGAAAAGTAGATGATACAATCATACATATTTCATTGGTCGTTCAGGTCGGGAATGTCAAATACCTGAACAAAGTAATCATAAAGTTACAAAACGTACAGGGTATGATTTCAATCGAACGAAAATAACAGGAGGTTTTTTATGAAATTCAAGACGTACACGAAAAAAGACGTCGTCAGATGGACAGCGAAAAGATTGGATAGTAAGATTTTCGACACCGAGACAATCGTTGACGGCGTTTTTCAGACGTTACGGGAGATGTTGACCGAAGACGAAAAGAATCTGCGAATCGAAATCCGCAATTTTGGCGTCTTTGAAGTAAAACCGACGAAGGCAAAACCCAAAGCACGCAATCCGCGTACCAACGAAGTCGTCTATGTTCCTCCGAGAAGGAAGACACATTTCAAACCGGGCAAATTGATCAAAGCGTCGCTGAAGTCTCCGGGCGATACCCCAAAAAAGAACGAACTTTCGCTGTTTGGCGAATAAGTCCCGGACTTCAACGAGTTATTTTCATTGGGTTTATTTCAACGCCGGCAAACGCCGCAGATGGAGAATTGAATGACGCTTCTTCGACCTGATTGCTTCAACTTCCGAGATTTTCTCGGAAAAATACCTTCGTTGGTCTGGATAATTTTATCCGGATTGATGACGTTCGCGGCATTTCCGCCGTCGCCTCTGGGTTTTCTGGCATCCGTCAGCCTGATCCCATTTATCTATGCGATGAACAAAGACGATTTTCACTTGGGAATGGAGAAGGGATTTATCTATGGGATATTCCTGAATCTGGGTATTTTATTCTGGCTCGCTCTTAACAAAGGCACGCAATGGTATTGGGCGACGCTGTCGATGGCGTCAGGCGTACTGTTTTTATCGCTGAATTATGCGGCGATCGGATTGATCGTTGGAATCATCGGACGACGACTCGGAAAGAGCGTCGGACTTCTCTCATTTCCGTTTGTCTGGATCGCTATCGAATATTTGCGCTCCTTTGGCACGCTGGGATTCACGTGGAATAATCTCTGCTACACGCAAGCCTATGCCGTTCAGCTGATCCAGATGGCAAATGTCATCGGTCCCGGCGGAGTCGGTTTCTGGATTGTTGCGATCAACGTGCTGATCTATTTCGTTCTATTCGGGAATATCACCAGCAGGAAAATACCGATTCTGCTTTCCGTTTTATTTTTATTGTTTTTCATTCCGGAAACATACGGCATTTTTAGACTAAAATCGGCTGGTTCTTCCGCGGAAAAACGGATGGTGCATGTCGGGATCGTTCAACCCAATGTCGATCCGACTCGGAAATGGGATCGTCATTCCTTTTACGACAACATGCAATTGCTTCATGATTTAACAGATTCTGTCGCTGTCAAACCTTTGGATTTAGTTGTCTGGCCGGAAACGGCGACGCCGACTTTTTTGCGGCAGAATCGGAGAGGCTCGCTGGCCGATATCATTTCACATATCACGCGGCTTAACGTTTCGCTCCTGACCGGAACGCCTGATTTCGAGTGGCTCAAAGAAGACGATTACGAAGTGTTTAATTCGACATTTTTATTGAGGCCGAATTCATACGAAATCGAAGATTACCGAAAAATCCAGCTGGTTCCGTTTGGCGAATACATCCCGCTCTCCGATTTGTTTCCCGAATTAGAAAATTTGAATCTCGGACAAGGGAACTTTAAAGCGGGAAAAACGGTAAACGTATTCCGGGTTCCGTTGAAAGTCGATCGGTCGGTCACAACGGACACCACGCTTGGATTTACAACGGTCGTCTGCTATGAATCGACTTTCCCGTCACTCATCCGAGAAGGAGCGAAAAAAGGCTCCGAGCTTCTTGTCATTGTTTCCAACGATGCATGGTTCGGTTACATGACGGCGCCTTTCCTGCATGCGGAGATTTCCAGATTCCGGGCAATTGAAAACGGCATTCCTGTCGTTCGCAGTGCAAATACTGGGATTTCGTTGGTTTTTGATTCTCGTGGCAGGGAAATCTGCCGGAAGGGATTTGGTGAAAAGGGATGGCTGGATGCTGTCATCGAACAAGGAGAACCCACAACGCCTTACGTTCGGTTTGGCGATTGGGTAGCGATGTTCTGTGTGGCGATTTCCACCGGATTGATTGTGGTTGCACTTATCAAGAAAAGAGGAATATGAAAAGAGTCATTGGTTTTCTTGCATTAGTTTTTTTTATGGTTAACCTCGCATATCCGCAGACAAAGACCACCGCGGATTCGTCCGTTGCTCTTCCGCAACTAACGGTTCAGCAAGCCAGAAAAACATTCCTCAAATCGTTGGTTCTCCCCGGCTGGGGCGAACACAGTCTCGGCAATCATCAACGCGGATACGGTTTCAATAGTGCCGAAATCCTTGGCTGGATCGCTTATGCCGCTTTTCAAATTCAGGGGAGAACGCTGAAAGAAAATATGAAAACCTATGCCGCCGAACACGCGGGCGTTTATCCGAAAGGAAAAGACGATGACTACTTCACGGATATCGGCAATTACATGAATTTTATTGATTACAGAGACCAGAAATGCCGAAACCGGCAGTACGAAGCGTTGTATCCGGAAAATGCCGAATATTTTTGGGCGTGGGACAGCGACAATTCCCGGAAAAAATTTGATCGTATACGGGTTAACAGCAGTACGGCGCTCAGAAATTCCTCGTTTGCCATCGGAGCGCTTATCGCCAACAGAATTATCAGTGTCATCGACGTCATGATCCTGACGAAAGATCGCGTCGAGAAAACCGGACCGGATTTAGAAGCGACTTTCTTACCGCAAAGGGAAGGTCTTGCGTTACAATTGGATTTAAATTTTTAGGAATGCGTGAGAGGATTCATTACCCATATCGATGCAAGAGCCAAACTGATCTGGGCGGTTCTGGGCGCCACGCTCATTTTTCAGCTCGATACATGCGCCGGACAGGCGTCATTTTCAGCTGGGTACGGATTGGCCCTCCTGTGCATCGGAATGGATTGGCGCCGGTTGATCAAACCGATTCGCTATTTTTTAATTTTCCTACCGCTGACATTGGCGATTCATCTCATTTTTACCGGTGGAATTCTCGGAATTTTAGTTGGAAAACCGATGGGAAGCGTCGATCTGTGGATGCCGCTGATGTTTACGATCCGGATGGGCAATTTCCTTTTTCTGATGGCGTTCGTATTTCAATGGATCGGCGCCGTCGAAACGCTCGACTGCATTTATTGGTCAATTCGCCCGCTGAAAAAATTAGGCGTTCGTACCGACGATCTATTTCAGGTCGTTTTTATCGCGGTTCAGTTTTTCCCGATTGTGAAGGAAGAATATCGGCGAATCGATCGGGGATGGAAATCATTCATTTCTTCAGATACGAGTTCCTTGCGCAAACGGATTTTAAATGTTCGCGATCGACTTATTCCACTCATGATTTTTAGTTTTCGGAAAGCCGAAACGCTTGCCGAAGCGATGTCAGTGCGCGGTTACTCCGGCAGTTCGAAGCGATCGTATTATGGACAATTCGAATCGAAACCGATCGACGTGGCGCTCGCCTTTGGATCGGCGGTTGCTTTGTTGATATTAGTGGCGGAGTTGCCGGTATGATTCGACGATTTGCCATGAAAATTGAATACGATGGAACGCATTACTGCGGCTGGCAGAGACAAGCGAATGATCCGACGATTCAGGCGACGCTGGAAGATGCGCTGTTGCCGCTTAATCATCAACAGCCGGTCATTGTGATCGGCTCTGGGCGGACGGACAGTGGCGTTCATGCGATGGGTCAGGTAGCGCATGTCGATCTCGATAATGAATTATCAGAGGGAACCATCGAAAAAGCGTTGAATGCGACGATTCCTGATGACATTTTTATCAAAAATTGTCGAGAAGTCGAGAAGGATTTTCATGCGCGGTTTTGGGCGAAACGCCGGACTTATGTTTATCATGTTTTGTTAAAGCCGGATATTTTTCGGCGAAAATACTCCTGGTTTCCCGGATTTGAGTACAACCGTGAATTACTGGATCATTGCGCCGTCGCAATACTCGGCGAGCACGATTTTACACGACTCTGCCTGACTTCAACGGAGGCAGAGACCCGAATTTGCAACATTTTTGAATCCCGATGGGAAACCCGTCACGAAGACCTGACCTACCAAATTGTCGGAAACCGCTTTTTACACAGCATGGTCAGGATTTTGGTCGGGACAATGATGGAAGTCGCCCGTGGGAAATACTCCGTCGCGGAATTCAAAAATCTTCTTGATAATCCAAGCGGTGGAGTGCAAGTTTACACCGCGCCGGCCAGAGGTCTTTTTCTGCAAGGTGTGCAATACTGAAAGGAGAAAAAATGAAGTTGTTCATTGACACAGCTAATCTGGAAGAAATTAAAAAAGCCCAGTCTTGGGGAATTTTAGATGGTGTGACGACAAATCCGACGTTGTTATCCAAAGAGAAGGGCAATTACAGGGAATTGTTGAAGTCGATTTGCGATGTCGTTGATGGACCCGTCAGTGCTGAAGTTGTTGCTCTCGATGCGGCGGGCATGGTGCGCGAAGCGAAAGAACTCGCGCCGATCGCCGAAAACATCGTCATCAAAATTCCCATGACGCTTGATGGGCTCAAGGCAATCAAAGAACTGACAGCGGCTGGGATTCATACCAATACGACGCTGGTTTTCTCTCCACTTCAGGCTCTTCTCGCGGCTAAAGCCGGAACAACCTATGTCAGTCCGTTTGTCGGCAGGCTGGATGATATTCATCAGGTTGGCATGGATTTGGTTCAGCAGATCGCCACAATTTTCGATAATTACGGATTCACCACAGAAATCATCGTCGCCAGCATTCGAAATCCCCTGCACATCGTCGATGCGGCTCTGATCGGAGCCGATATTTGCACGATCCCGTTTTCTGTTATGGAAAAAATGTCTAAACATCCCTTGACAGATAAAGGAATCTCCACGTTTCTTGAAGATTGGAAAAAGGTCG
>PEYN01000082.1 GCA_002774355.1 Candidatus Marinimicrobia bacterium CG08_land_8_20_14_0_20_45_22
GCTAAACCTGTAGGGGTCCGTAAGGGCCCGCGAGAGTTCAAATCTCTCCCTCTCCGCCAGTTCAATTGTTTTTCTTTTTTGTTGAATACATCCTCAAAATTTTCGCGACTGCCTTCAGCAGTATTTTTTATTTTCAGAGAACGCTTTTTTTCTTTTTCAGAAGAAAGAATTATCCGATATCCTACCCGCCCCGATTAGCACTTGCCTACCGAATCCTCGGCGAAGGCGGGTCAACCCCTGACACTGAATGCTCCTGAATGCACAAAAATCAATCACTCGTGTTAGATACTAATTAAATGTCTTCTTGTTAGATACTATTTCTTGATTTTTCGCTGTAAAAAAGTATAATCAAAACAGATATGGCATTACCTTTGAATATTAGCGAATTGATTAACGGGCAAACAGTTGAATCTGAAAGGATTGAGTTCAAAGAAGGATGGAATCCCGAGGCAATTCTTCACACGCTCTGTGCTTTTGCAAACGATATGAATAACTGGGGCGGTGGTTACATAATTATAGGAATAAAATCCGAAAACGGCAAGAATGTTTTACCGCCTGCCGGACTGAATACCGAACAACTTAATTCTTACCAGAAAAAACTTATTGAACTTTGTCATAAAATAACCCCGAATTATTTTCCCGTTTCATCTCCAGAAAAATATCAAGGTAAACATATTCTTGTTCTTTGGGCACCCGGCGGCGAAACGCGGCCTTATAAAACTCCGAAAACTCTTGCCAAAAAATCCGAGCAGTTCTATTATGTCAGAAGATTTTCTTCAACGGTAAAAGCAAATACTTCCGAAGAACATCAGTTGTTTAATTTAGCGGCAAAAGTACCGTTTGACGACAGAATCAACCATAACGCTTCAATAGATGACTATAATCCTCATCTGATTAAATCATTTCTCAAACAAGCGGACAGCGATTTGCATTCAACGATGGATTCAATGTCGCTAAAAGATTTATGCGCCCGAATGCAGATTGCCCGCGGCCCCAAAGAATATTTAAAGCCGGTTAATGCAGGACTGCTTTTATTTACTGACAATCCTGAAAAATATTTTCGGGATACGAGGATAGAAGTTGTTGAATATCAGGATGATATAGGCGATAAATTTACCGAGAAAATCTTTACCGGGCCCATACACATACAATTACAAAATGCTCTTCAATACATTAAAAACATTGTTATCAAAGAAGAGATAAGAAAAATTCCCGACCAGGCAAAAGCCATGAGATTTTTCAATTATCCTTATCTCGCGATAGAAGAATCGCTCGCCAACGCGGTTTATCACAAGAGTTATGAAGAAAGAAACCCTATCGTAGTCAATGTGCGCTACGATAAAATAGAAATACTTTCGGTTCCCGGCCCCGTTTCGCCTATTGATAACAAAATGCTAAAGAAACAGGTCGTTACTGCCGGTAATTATCGCAACAGAAGGATAGGGGATTTTCTAAAGGAAATTGATTTGACCGAAGGCAGAAGCACCGGTTTCCCTAAAATAAGACGCGCAATGAAATTCAACGGTTCGCCGCCGCCGGGTTTTGAGACGAACAAAACCCGCGATTACTTTCTGACAATTCTACCGATTCATTCAAAATTTAAAACTAAACTACGACTTGTATCAAACACTAGTGAGCAAGTCGGTGAGCAAGTCAGTGAGCAAGTCATAAAGATACTTGAATACTGTAAAATTCCAAAAAAGAAACAAGAAATATTAAAATACATTGGTTTAAGTGCGGTGTTTATGAATTATAAGAGACATATATTACCTTTGATAGAAAAGGGATTGCTTGAATTAACAATACCCGATAAACCGCAGAGCAGTAAGCAGAAATATAAAACGACGGAAAAAGGTTTGACAGTTTTAAAAAGATAATTGTGAAATGAATGATGTCCCGATAAAGATGCCCGCCGTAAACCGCTATTGCCTGTAAGACATTTCTCTGATGATGGGTTAGGCTATCCCACATCGTTGAATAAAAAGGCGATTCCTCCGACAATATTTTGTTCAGGGCAATCTCTATATCAGGATTCTTTATGCTTCGTTTATCGAGATTCATATCCCACAACTCATGACACAAATACTGAACGTTGTAAGGATAGTTATCCGCCAATTCAATAATTTTATCTACAACTCCTGTTTCAAGCGTATAGCCCGTGGTCGTGAATTTCTCTTCACAGCATTGCCTTCAGCGTTCACTGTTATTTTTGGCCTCAGAGCGGGAAGGAATTCTTTAATAAAACGAACCGCCTTCTCTGATTTATTCTCAACAGCCAGCGCCACTTCCCTGCTGTATAATTCCAGAAATTTATTTAGCGATGTGGCTTTGTAAAAATCAATATAGATTGTGTAGAGGCCATTTCTTTCTGCGGAACTCCGCGACAGACAGAATCCTTTCCATCCTTCGTAGCAGCGCTCCCGCGCGGACGGGGCCAATATTATGGATGAAATAGCCAAACTTTCGCCTATCGCAGCGCTCCCGCGCGGACGGGGCCAATACTACTGCTCCGTAACATAAATTTGCGCGCTATTGTAGTTGCCTGATTTATCAGGCTTGCTAACAGAAGCGCTCAATAAATTGAGCAACTACATATCACGAACTTCTGTTACGGTATACTACTCTGCGAAGTTGCTTCGCTACCGTAGCACGAAGGATTCGGTAAGATATCATCTTCGTCCGCCGCAGGCGGATTGGGAGTATTCGCCAAGGTGGGTAAACAGTATTTTTAAATGACACGAGGTTGAAAAAAAATTGACAGCGGCGCTTTTTATTTGTAAATTTATTTCTATATCGGCGCGGTACCCAAGCGGCTAAGGGAGAAGTCTGCAAAACTTCCATTCGTCGGTTCGAATCCGACCCGTGCCTTTAAAAATGTAAAAAGAGAAAATGAAAGACGGCAGGGTTTTATTTTCTATCCCGCCAGTGGCGGATAGGGCGGTTAGCTCAGTTGGTTAGAGTACCACGTTGACATCGTGGGGGTCACTGGTTCGAATCCAGTACCGCCCAAGACAGAATAAAAATGGAAGAAAAGACATATACTCTTGAAACGTTGAGGCATTCGGCATCTCACATTATGGCTTATGCGGTAAGCAGAATCTACGGGAAAGTGCTTTTTGCGATAGGTCCTTCAATATCCGACGGCTTTTATTACGATTTTGACCTTGAAGAAAAAATTACTCAGGAAGATTTTAAAAAAATCTCGGAAGAAATGAAGAAAATCATAAAAGAAAAACACTCTTTTGAACATTCAACGATGAAAAAAGACGGAGCGGTTAAATTCTTCAAAGCCAGGGGGCAGATATACAAGGTTGAGCTCATCCAGGCGCTTCCCGTGGAAGAAGTTTCAATCTATAAACTCGGCGATTTCATAGACCTCTGTAAGGGACCTCACATAGAAAATTCTTCTGAACTTCGAAACTTCAAACTTCTTGACGTCGCGGGCGCATACTGGAGAGGCGATGAGAAAAACAAAATGCTCCAGCGCATTTACGGAACAGCTTTCGCGACAAAACAGGAACTGGCTGATTTTATTCATTTCAGGGAGGAAGCGAAAAAAAGAGACCACAGGATTATCGGCAGGCACATATTCAGCATACACCCTGAAGCCGGCGTCGGCCTTATTCACTGGCATCCCGACGGAGCGGCTCTTTTGGAAGTAATTGAGAATTTCTGGAAGAAAGAGCATATTAAAAACGGCTATCAACTTGTCAGAACGCCGCACATCGCAAGCGAAGAAATTTACAGAATTTCGGGTCATCTCCAGAATTATAGCGAAATGATGTATTCGCGTATGGACATAGAAGGCAAGCCCTACAGGGTAAGGCCTATGAACTGCCCGGGGCATATAATGATTTATTTGTCCCAACTTCACTCTTACAGAGAACTGCCGATAAGGTTTGCCGAACTCGGCACTGTTTACAGGTTTGAAAAAAGCGGCGTGCTCCACGGGCTTTTGCGCGTGAGGGGTTTTACAATAGACGACGCTCACATATTTGTTTCAAAAGAGAGCGTTATTGACGAGATATGCCGCGTTTTTGATTTTTGCCTCAAAATACTTTCTGCGTTCGGGTTTAAGGATTTTAAGGTGTATATTTCCACGAGGCCCAATGATAAATATGTCGGAGACATTAAGTCGTGGGAATTGGCAGAGGAGTCGCTCAAGAAATCCGTTGAAAAAAGCGGAATCCCTTACGAAGTGGACGAAGGCGGCGGGGCTTTTTACGGACCGAAAATAGATATCAAAATTAAAGATGCTCTCGGCAGATTCTGGCAGTGTTCTACGATACAATTTGATTTCAATCTGCCGGAGCGGTTTTCGGTTTTTTACATCGGAAAAGACGGCGAAAAAAAGACGCCTTTTATGATTCACAGGGCGATATTCGGCTCAATAGAACGCTTTACCGGGATGCTCATAGAGCATTACAAGGCGGATTTCCCTGTGTGGTTTGCGCCGAGGCAGATTAAAATTATATCAATCAGCGAAAAACATTCGGCGGCGGTGTATAAAATTTTTGAGGAAATCCGCGAAGGCGGTGTGCGTGCCGAGGCGGATGTGAGAAACCTCAGTCTAAATAAAAAAATAAGAGAGGCGCTCGCCGAGCATATTCCTTACATCGGCATCATCGGAGATAGCGAATCGCAGAGTGGCGATGTGACCATAAGGGACAGAAAAGCCAATATCGGCAGATGTACATCAGGCAAACTTATAGAGAAGTTTGAGGAAAGCGCCGTGAAACATCTAACAAAACTTGATTTGTAAAGGAAAATGCAACCTACGATTTTGATTTTATAGGGTGGGGGCTTGACAAAAAGGTAAAAATCTACTATAATAGTTAGAAATGTTAGATATATTGGAAAATCTAAAAGAAAAGGCGCGCCGGAAACAATACAGGATTATTTTCCCCGAAGGCGATGACGAAAGAGTGATTCAGGCGGCTCAGGAAATAAAAAAACAAAAAATAGCCCAACCCGTTCTTGTGCGCAAAACGTCTCTGCCCGGCATTGAGTGCCTCAGTCCCGATAACGACTCCGGAATGGCGAGTTATATAGATAAGTTTTTTGAAGACAATAGGAAAAAAATGGTATCCAGAGATGAAGCCGCCGAATTGGCGCGTTCCCCTCTTTATTATTCCGCAATCAAACTCGCAGACGGCGCCGTAGATGGTTTTGTGGGCGGTGCGGCCAATTCGACCTCACTTACAGTGCGAGCTCTTCTCAAATGTGTGGGCGTTGCGCGCATAGATGCCGGCAGCGGGCTTTTATCCAGTTTTTTCTTAATGTTGCGTGGGGAGAGATTTTTCCTTTTTGCCGACTGCGCCATTATGCCGGATCCTGACTCTGCGCAAATTGCGGAAATCACTATTCAGACAGCCGCATCCTGCAGGGCTTTCACAGGAAATGAGCCGAAAATCGCTTTGCTTTCATTTTCAACACACGGTTCTGCCAAATCAAGTTCCGTCTCAAAAGTCAGGCGCGCCGCTGAAATTCTGAAAGAGAGAAAACCGGATTTTGAATTTACGGGGGAAATACAGGCGGACGCCGCAATTGTTCCGGACATCGCCTTCAGTAAGACAAAAGGTCAATGGAGCGGCGGAGCGAATGTTCTCATATTCCCGAATCTTGACAGCGGCAACATTGCGTATAAACTGGTTGAGCGACTCGCAGGATACTCTGCAATCGGCCCGGTTATACAGGGCCTGAGAAAACCCGGTAATGACCTTTCGCGTGGATGTTCAAAATTTGATATAATAAATGTCACCGCTATGACCGCCGTTCAGTGCAGTATGGCAGAGGCAAGATGACGACTAAGGAAGAACAGAAATTAGGTAAAAAGCGCTTAGGCGACCTTTTGGTTGACGTCGGCATAATTTCCGCGGAACAGCTTCAAGCGGCTCTTCAGGAACAGAAAGAAAGAGGCGGCAAACTCGGCCAGATACTTATGGCGATGGGTTTTATTACGGAGGACGTTCTGCTCGCCTTCCTCGGGAAACAGTGTAATGTTTCCTATGTAAGTTTGAACGAATACGGCGAAATTCCGGAAAATGTGATTCAGCTTGTGCCCGAAACCATTGTTCGTCACCAGAAACTCATACCGATATCTCTTGAAGGCGGTGAGCTTACGATAGCAATGAGCGACCCCGCGAATGTCTTTGCGGTGGATGATCTCAAAATGATGACCGGACGAAATATCAGGGTTGTCATCGCCAGCGAAGCCGAAATTAAAAACGCGATTGACAAATATTACGGCGCAAAGGGCTCAATGGCGGACATCCTCAGGGAAATTGACCAGCCCGGAGGCATTGATGAAGATGTGGAACTTGTTAAAGAAGAGGACAGAGGGTCCGATATTATAGCCCTTGAAGCCCAGGGGGAAGACGCTCCGGTTATTAAAATCGTCAATCTCATTTTAAGCGGAGCCGTAGCCGCTGGCGCCAGCGACGTGCACATAGAGCCGTTTGAAACGTCTCTTCGCGTAAGATACAGGATTGACGGCGTCCTTCACGAAGTGACCGCCCCCCCGAAAAAACTGCAGAACGCTCTTGCCAGCCGTCTGAAAATCATGGCGAAACTTGACATTGCCGAACACCGTCTTCCGCAGGACGGTAGAATAAAAATAAGGGTTCAAAACAAGGGCGTGGACCTGCGTGTTTCGGTTCTGCCGACGGCTTTCGGAGAAAAAGTCGTTATGCGTCTTCTTGACCCCGAATCGCTTAAGCTCGACCTGACACTGCTCGGCTTTGATGAGGATTCACTTAAAATATATCAGAAAAATATTGACATTCCCTACGGTATTATTCTTGTAACAGGTCCTACAGGGAGCGGGAAATCAACGACTTTGTATTCGACTCTTTCAATGCTCAACAAGTCCGAGGTAAACATTATCACGATTGAAGACCCTGTTGAATACGTGCTTGAAGGAATAAATCAGGTGCAGGCAAATGCCGAAATAGGCCTTACCTTCGCGGAAGGTCTGAAGTCATTTCTCAGGCAGGATCCCGACATCATAATGGTCGGTGAAATCCGCGACACCGAAACCGCTGAGATTGCGATTAATGCGGCTCTCACCGGGCATCTCGTTTTTTCCACTCTCCACACAAACGACGCTCCGGGCGCAATGACGCGGCTTAACAATATGGGCATAGAACCGTTTCTCACGACTTCCACTGTTGCTATGGTAATCGCCCAAAGGCTCGTGCGTCTCGTCTGTCCCAGGTGTAAAGAAGAGTTTGAGATAGAATACGATAAGATAAAACATCTTGGAATAACTCCGGAGATGGTGGACGGCAAGGCAAAAGTGAAGCTTACGAGAGGAACGGGCTGCGATTTTTGCTCAAACACCGGATATAAAGGCCGTGCTGCCTGTTACGAGGTGATGGAGGTGAACGATAAATTAAGGGACCTGATTTTAGAAAGGGCGCCGACGCACCTCATAAAGCAGCTCGCCCGCGAAAACGGTATGAAAACGCTCAGGGAAGCCGCGCTCATAAAATTGCTTAATGGAGTGACAACGCTTGAGGAAGTTATGCGCGTGACATTCACGGATACTGAGGGGAACGCATAAAAAATGAAAGAGGGGGAAGGCGTGAAAAATAAAGCGGAACGAAAATGGGTTTAATGCCGA
>PEYN01000083.1 GCA_002774355.1 Candidatus Marinimicrobia bacterium CG08_land_8_20_14_0_20_45_22
AATTGGGCGCCGATGCTCTGAAGATTCCCTACACCGGCGACGCGGCATCTTTCCGGAAATTGGGGCTTAAAGGAAAAAAATAGCTGCTAATTTGCCAGAATTTCAGCAATGATTTTCAATTTTACCTGCTTACTGTAACCGCGATGGACCCGGGTTAATTCTTTCAGTTTTGCATTGAGACTTTCCAAGCAATTTGTTGTATTTGGAATTCCAAGATCAGGATAATCCTGGTAGGTAAATAGGTAAGGTAGGTTTGTGAAGATACTGCGCCTGGCCGAACGTAATCGTCGATGCGTATAATGCCATTTACCGGCGTCATCACGGGTTCGTTCACTCAGGAAGCCGAACCATTTTTCACTCCATTTATTAAAAATATAAATGAATTCATCTTTTTCCATTTTACATAAATACTTGCAGATTTCTTTTAATTCTCCGGCGGATTCAAGTCTTGGATTCAGAGTAAGATAACGCCGCAGGATCATGAGTTGATGAAACTGACACATCTGAACCGGGATACCTGAAAACACTTCCCGAACACCCTTTCTCCCGTCAATTACAACGGCAGTTATCGTGAATCCTTTTCGTTCGATCCGACGTCTTAACTCTAAATATGTGGAGGACTTTTCATAAGTGATTATTGAGTAATCAACGACTCGATTTAAGGTCGATGAATAAAATATACAGACGCCTTCATTACGGCTAAAATAAGTGGTGTCTGCAATCATGACGGTCTTGTCGGGCCTAAGGATTGGCTTGATTATTTGATAAGATTTTAGTCGCTCTTGAATCCATTTGGAACTACGCCCGTATTCCTTTGCCAAGGAATCTAAAGTGTGCCTCTCCCAAATATATTTGTTCCATAGTTTTTGGATCTTGGTGCTATTAATTGAACGTTTATTGTGAAAATATTTCTTACAGGTTTCCTGGATTCAAGTATTAAGTGCAACAACTGACACCTCCAAAAAATACCTGATTAGGTGTTTTAAATCCAAGACATTTTCTTGGTCGGTTATTC
>PEYN01000084.1 GCA_002774355.1 Candidatus Marinimicrobia bacterium CG08_land_8_20_14_0_20_45_22
TATGCGCAATTGTTAATTTACTTTGAGGAAATTTTAAAGAATTATGTCTAACTTGTTTATGAGTTTACACACTTTGATTTACACAACCAATTATTTCTCCTTGAGGATAAATTATTTCTCTTCAAAGGTAAATAATTTCAGTTCAAGGGTATTTTATTTTGCTTCAAGGTAATTTATCTCAGAATCTGCACAATAAACTATGTCAATCATTTCCTCTGTGTTTGGAATGGATTGTTTTGTCGGTTTCCCAAACCGTTCTGTTTGGATTTGATGGGTTGTTATTTTTATTGTAGAGACGCCCAAATTGGGCGTCTTTTTACCTGATTTGCGGTAATTTGTATAGGAGACGCCCGGATCGGGCGTCTCTACGGAAATGTTGCATATCAATGATGAATTAACTGTTGGCACAATCAATACATCTCATACTTTGCCAGCCGACCGTCCAGCGCGCCGTTGACCAGCGGCTTTTTCCACGTCGGTTTGAGGCCGATGAACTTCAGCAATTCCTTGTCGCCGACATAGATGTATGCCGTCGATCCTTTGCATTTTTGTTTGAGATAATCGCCGAGATAGGTGTAGAGTTTGGCGATCTCTTCCGGATTTCCCTCGCGGATTCCATAAGGCGGATTACAGACGATGACACGATTTTCGAGGTTGTCGATTTTCATAAAATTCAACATCTTTATTGTGACGCGGTTGCCGGAAGAAATATGATTGACATTTTCGATCGCGATTTTAGTCGCTCGTCCGGAAACGTCGCTTCCGGCAATGAGTCCTTCCGGCAGTTGCCGAAAGTTGTGATAGGCTTCTTCCCTGACGGTTTCCCAGACGGTTTTGTCGAAATCCGGCAGAAACATGAACCCGAAGTTTTTCCGCAGATAACCCGCCGGAATCCGGCAGTACGACATCAACGCCTCGCAGAGCAGAGTTCCCGAACCGCACATCGGATCGTATAAAGGTTTTTCACCCTGCCACTCGGTCAACCGGATGATGGCGGCGGCAAGTGTTTCCATCATCGGCGAAACGCCGGTTTCCGTTCGATAACCGCGCCGGTGAAGCGAACCGCCGGAAGTATCCAGACTAAGCACGGCATGATTATTTTCGATATGAATATTGATCCAGACATCCGGCGTAACCGGTTCGACGTTTGGGCGACTGCCGAATTTTTCACGGAAGCAATCGACGATGGCGTCTTTCACTTTGAGCGCGGCGTATTGAGAATGCGTGATGTGGCTGTTGGCGACCGACGCGAAGACCGCAAAGGTTTGATCCACGCGGAAGAGCGTCGTCCAATCGACAGACTTCGCCACTTTATACAGATAATCCGTACTATGGCAATTGAACGAGATAAGCGGCGCAAGAATCCGTGTCGCCAACCGCGTTTGATAATTTAAAATGTATAATGTTCGTGGATCGGCTTCAAACTGAATGCCGCGATACGAAAGTTTGACGTTCTGCGCACCAAGTTCGGTAAATTCTTCCGCTCCGTGTTCTTCCATTCCACCCGCAATCAACGCAAAGTATTGGCCACTTTTTTGATATTCAAACATTGTTTTCGTTCACTCTCTTTCCCCACCAGCGTTTTTTAATAAGACGCCGCTTTGGGTCATCGGACCCGGAATTCGGTTTTCTTGAAAAGCCTGTTGAATGCGGAGGTAGAATTCGTTTCGGATCGCAAACTGCGCGGTGAACTCCTTAACTTTTATGAAAACATTGAAGTTGATATTCCCATCGTTAACCGAATTCAGACTGAGCGACGGACCGGCATCGGTAACGCCGCCGGGGATTTCTTTCAAAATGTCCCGCGCAATCTGAATGACCAATTTTTCGACTATTTTGAAATCGACCGAAAGCGGCAATGCGACGGTCAGTTCCTTTTCTGGTTTATTATAGTTAGTGATGATCGAAGTCGAAATTTTCACGTTTGGCATAATGATCATATTACTTGCCAGCGATTGAATCGTCGTATTCCGCCAATTGATGTCTTTGACAATTCCTTCATCGCCGGTTTCAAGTTTGACGTAGTCGCCCGGCGAAACCAATCGCGATGCTATGATATGCATTCCGGCAAAAAGGTTCGAAAGTGTATCCTGTAAAGCCAATGCAACCGCCAAACCGCCAACGCCCAATGCGGTCAGAATCGGTGAAATTGAAATGCCTGAATATTGAAGAATTATCAAAATACCGAGAATAATCACAGTTATTTTGGCGATATTGGTGAACAATGAAACCGACGGGAATTGATGTTTGTGCGCGTAAAATTGAATGAAACCGGTGGAAAGCCGTGAAATCATAACCGTCGCAATTAAAATGATCAAAACGATCAGCACTTTATTGATGATGACAAAGATTTCATGCTTGATCGGCATATAGGCCAACGCACCGTAAATTCCGAGAATTCCTGCCATAGCCGTCGGAATTTTATTCAGCGAAACATTGACGATGTCGTAAGAATTCAACTTAGTGCGCTGAATGACTTTTCTCAGTTTGTTAGAAATTATTCTTTCGACGAGAACACCGATAAAAAATCCAAATAAAACGATCACGGCCGGAATTAACCAGTCGAATATCGTTCCTGTTAGGTGATTCATTCGATTTTCCTGTTATTTGAAGATTTATTTGCGCTCGGAACGTTGTTCGATTCGCTCCATGTGCCCATTTTGCTGTATTTTTCGATTCGTTTCCGAATCAGTTCATCCGTCGGAATTGTTATTAATTCGGAAAGATATTTTAAAATTGCAGATTTTAATGTCTGAGCCGTCTGTTCCGGGTTCCGATGCGCTCCGCCAAGCGGTTCTGGGAGAATTTCGTCTGAGATGCCCAAACTTTCCAAATCACGTGAGGTGACTTTCATGGCTTCTGCGGCAACAGACGCTTTTGATGAATCATGGTATAAAATAGAAGCACAACCTTCCGGCGAAATGACGGAAAACCAGGTGTTTTCCAGAAGAAGAATCTTATCGCCAACACCAATTCCCAATGCGCCGCCGCTGGCGCCTTCGCCGATGATGATACAAATAATCGGAGTTTTGAGTCTGGACATCTCAAATAGGTTTTTTGCAATGGCTTCCGCCTGCCCGCGTTCCTCAGCGCCAATTCCCGGAAATGCACCCTGCGTGTCGATAAATGTGATGACCGGCTTATGAAATTTCTCTGCCAATTTCATCGCTCTCAAGGCTTTACGATAACCTTCTGGATGCGGCATTCCAAAATTACGGAAAAGGTTTTCCTTGGTATTCTTTCCTTTTTGATGGCCGATGACGACGCACTGAAAGTCATCAATCGTGGCAAAACCGGCGACGATTGCCTTATCGTCGGAAAAATAGCGATCGCCATGAATTTCGATGAAGTCCGTGCAAATCCGGTTTAGATAATCCAATGTCGTCGGTCTATCCGGATGTCTTGCTAACTGAACTTTTTGCCAGCGCGTTAGATTTGAATGAATTTTAACGATGGTTCTATTCAGTTTTTCTTCGGCTTTTTGAATATCAGCGCTCAGATCGACATTTTCGAGTGAAGACATCTCATACATTTCCTCGATTTTTTTCTCGAGTTCGATGATCGGTTTTTCAAAATCCAATACTATTTCAGACATAATCTTGCCTAAATTTTTAACAGTGATTTTAAGATGATTTCTAAATCCAAAAACAGCGTGTGGTTCTGCAGATAGTAATGTTCGTAACTCTGTTTATCTTGTTCGTCAGGACGATGATTTCCCTGTAGTTGTGATAAACCCGTCAGCCCCGGCTTACAACGAAACATCCTGTTGTCGGAATTTGCCGTCAACAGATCGTTACCGACAAAACTCAAGTCTCCGGAAAGAATGGAAAATAGCAAAGGAAACCGTTCGATAAAAATGCTACTACCATTATTCCACTTTTTTTGGAATAACCGGGCGATAAATTGTCGGTGTTCTTCCCGTAAAAATTCCACTTTCCGCAAGCGATACCCGCGAATCCATGCGTAAGGAAAAATAAAAGGCGTTAGCAGGAGCGCGCCTATAGTTGAAAAAAGAATATCAAATAACCGTTTCTCAAGACGATTTCCAAACGAATACAAATTATAATCCAGTTCGATCAACGGGATGTCTTCGATTTTCTCAACGCTGGATTTTCCAAGAATAAAATCGAGGTTTTTCGGAACGATTTTAACATTGACATGCGATCCTTTGACGTCGTCAATTACATTAAGAATGTCGTCGTTGCTGAAGCGATCGGTCGTGAAAATAATTTCGTTGGCTTTCTGAATTCGGAGGATTTCCTTAAGATCATCCATCGTTCCGAGAAACGAAAAACCGGCGATTTTTTCGTGAACGAACTTTTTATCGACAAAACCAAGAATCTCGAATCCGTGCTCAATATGCGTCTGCAGTTTCTTGGCAATACGCTTCCCTTCTTCACCACAGCCGGCGATGATCGTACGTCGCGACAGTAATGCCTTGGATAGCGAAGACGCCGGTCGAATGATATTTCTTCGCTGAAAAATGATCATCATCAATCGCCATCCCGGAAGTAGAAGCATTACAATAATGAAACTCCAAACAATCATTCGTGGCGAATAGACTAACTGTTTAAAAGCCGAATTGAAAATGATCGACGCCGCAAAACTCGTCACGGAGGCGACAATGGCTCGAGAATATGACAATTCGCGACGATCGTATAATCCGATGACGTATCCGGTTCCCAGCCACAACAGCAAGTAAAAAACCAGCATGGAAATCAATGTGGAATAATCCGGAAGAGGACGCGGTTGCAATTGGTGAGCGATCAAAATCGACACACACAATAGAAAACCGTCAAACAACATCACAATCTGCTTGTGAATAAGACGTCCGATGATTGAAATGACGCCTCGGAGATAAATACCAATGCGCAATGGAATTCCCAGAAATATTGAATAACTTTTCCGGAAGTTTTTCTTTACGAAGATGTCCATCGCCCTGTAAAATGTGATAAAATTATCAAAGGTTGCTAACTTAGTGCTTTCTCCTTTATAGTGAATAATCTTGGTATAAGGCACATAAAAAATCTTCCATCCAGACTGTTTGATCCGATAGCAAAAATCCAGATCCTCGCCGTACATGAAATAAGTTTCATCCAGACCGCCGATCTTTTCCAAAACTGCACGCCTGAACATTAAAAACGATCCGCTGATCGCATCTACTTCTGCAAGTTGGTCGGGATCAAGGTAAGTTAGATTATATCTCCCAAACCACTTGACTTTGGGAAATAACCAACTTAAGCCAATGATCTTAGGAAGTGCCGTCATCGGAGTCGGAAAACTTCGGCGACATGCTTGTTGTAACGAACCGTCAGTGTTGAGAATCTTGCATCCGGCGGCGCCAACGTCGTCACGACTCCTAAAAAAGTCGATCATTGTGCTAATTGTATCTTCTTGAATGAGAGTATCAGGATTTAGAAGTAAAATATACTGTCCATTGGCGATTTTTATGCCTTGGTTGCAGGCGGCGGCAAAACCCCGATTCTCTTTATTGGCAATCAACTTGAAATCTGGAAATTTAAACCGCACCATTTCGTCGCTACCATCGGCAGAATTGTTATCAACAACAATAATTTCGCCGGAAATACCTTCCAAAGATTTGATCAGCGAAACAATGCACTGATAAAGGAATTCTTTTACATTGTAACTGACGATGATAATGGAAATGGTCATCAGCGCAACATCCGTGTTAAACTAAGAAATTTCAATTTCCAAACCATGAATATGGCTTCCCAAACGATATTACGGGACATTTTCGATTTGCCTTCCGATCGTTCAACAAAAACGATGGGGATTTCCGTTACATTAAATCCTTTATCCCAGGCGCGAAAATCCATTTCGATTTGAAAGGAATAGCCGGATGATTTGATTCGGTTTAGATCGATATTTTCTAGCACTTTTCTGCGAAAGCATTTAAATCCAGCGGTGGCGTCTTTCAGCGGCATTCTCGTCACAAACCGCGTGTAATAATTAGCGCCATAACTCAGTAAAAGGCGTTTAATCGGCCAATTAATAACGTTGACGCCATTACAATACCGCGAGCCGACGACAAGATCGTAACCGGACTCGCATTTTTCAATCAATCTCGGAACGTCATCCGGATTATGAGACAGATCGGCGTCCATTTCTATAATGTATTCATAATCGCGTTCCAGAGCCCACTGAAAGCCCATGGCGTATGCGGTTCCAAGCCCTAATTTTCCCGGTCTTTCTAACAAATAAATATTTTCAAATTTCGGTTGAAGATTTCGGACGATTTGAGCCGTTCCATCCGGACTATTATCGTCAATAATCAAAATGTCCGATTGAATTCTCAACGATCGAAGTTTTTCGATAACAGCTTGTATGTTTTCTTTTTCGTTGTAAGTCGGTACGATGACCAGCGATTTCACTATTCGGTTCCTTTCATGATCGTCAGTGCTTCTTTGATTGAAAATATTTTAACGTCTATTTCCTTCCGGATTAAATCTGTTATCAATCCTGCTTTAAAAGGTCGCGGCGCTAATTGTCCTAAAGTCCGCGTTGTAATCGGGCGAATAAATGTCGGATCGAGTGAATAGATCGATGCAATCTCCAACGCAAATTCAAACCGGTTGATATAATCCGAGCCGGCATAATGATACAGTCCTAAAATCTGTTTATCGATAACCTTGTCGATTGCCATTGCCAATCCGTCCGCCCATGTTGGATTTCCAAACTGATCGTTCACGACACGAATGGTTTCCCTGTTTGTAATTTTATTCAGAACCCAACTGACAAAACTTGCTTCTTGAAAATTAGAGTCTCCGAAAAGGACATTGGTACGAATAATCGTCCATGGAATCGACGAATGCCGGATCGCTTCTTCAGACAATAATTTCGTCATGCCATAATAATTAATCGGTTTTGGCGTATCGGATTCATGATACGGACCACGCGTTCCATCAAAGACATAATCGGTAGAAATATGAATAATTTTTGCGTCGGTTCCCGTCAAAGCGATTAAAATATTTTTCACGCCATCAACGTTAACTCTGTGTGCAAGTTCCCGATTCTTTTCTGCTCCGTCCACATTGGTATATGCCGCGCAGTTGAGTATTAATTCCGGTTGAAATTCGGATATAACGCGTTTGACATCTTCACCATTTGTAATATCAAGAGGCATGTAAGGGATTGTGTTTGAATACGTTAATTTATCGGCAAGATCGGTCGCTAACAGTTTATGTTTTTCAGCAAGAATATCTGTACATTTTTCTCCAAGCATTCCATTGGCGCCGGTAATAAGAATTCTCATTTTATTTTAGGTTGCTCCCGTTTTTTTGGAACGTTTCTAATTTTTCTCGAATCATTGAATCAGATAGCGAAAGAATCCGTGCCGCAAAGACAACCGCATTGATAACACCCGCAGAACCGATTGACATGGTCGCAACAGGAATTCCTTTGGGCATTTGCACGATCGAAAGTAAAGCGTCCAGACCGTTCAGCGACGAGGCATCTAATGGTACGCCAATAACCGGGCGCGTTGTTACAGCCGAGACGACTCCCGGAAGATGTGCCGCCATTCCGGCGCAAGCAATAAATATTTGTACTCCTTCCGATTCCGCTGAACGAATGTATTGCATTAATTCATCGTGTTGTCTGTGCGCGGATATTACTTTGATTTCGTGTGAAATTCCAAAGTAACTCAGGTACGTTTTTGCGTCTTCAACAACAGCGAGATCCGAACTGCTTCCAACAATTATTGATATTTTTGTCAAGGTTCTCATTACTTCCATTTTAATTTACTTCCAGTTTATACTTTCAAACAACGAGTTATTTTCCATATTCTGAAACGTCGTCATAATAAGTATCGGTCATCTTAGTTGTAAATGTCTCTGCTATGATCTCAACCTGTCTGAGCAAAATGGACGAATTTGCTCCTGGATCAAATAAAACGATGTCGATAACAAAAGTTCTATCGGTTTTTGAATCATAAAATGCGTAGGTAACGAACGGACCGCCTTTCGCTTCCTTCGTACGATACCACAAGCCGGACATTCTCAATGCATTCCATTCACCGAACTGCGTAAAATAGGTTCCGAGAAACCGTTTGTCTGTTTCTGTATCCTGATAATATTTCCCAATCTGCTGTCTTTTTTCGAACAATCCATTGGCGGTCAGCCACTCCGTTTTGATCCCGTTTTCCCATGATACAGAAAGCCAGCGATACGGATAGCCTCTTCCGATCCAGACGAATTTTCTGAGATTCGATTCCCGAATGATGACGTAATCATGCTGAATTCTCAATGTCCATTGATATTTTTCACAAAGCGTGCGGGACATTTTCTTCTGTTCGCCTTTTGAGTAAATATCTGCCTTTTCAGTTTGTTCAAATTTCTGATTGAACTTTTCGTATAGCCAGCCTTTTTGCTCCAAAATATTTTGATTCATTCGCTTCAAATCTTTTCCGGCGATAACGACAACCATCTGTCCATCGACCCAAACATCATCAATTGCATAAATGAAAATGCTGTCCTGTTCCGCCAAATGATATTTTTCTGGCGGCAAAATCCCTTTGGCTATTTTCATCCCAAGGCCTGTTTTATTCAAATCTGCGATGACGATAAGATTTTTAAATCGCGTCACTTCGGGAAAAGAATCTAAAGGTTTCCAAACGGTCTTGAAGAATTTGATAAATTCCGGTGACCTGTATCCGAACGAAAAAGTCGTGTCGATGGCTGAACCAACGATTTGACGGGTCTCTTCGTCGGAAAAAACGTAGATCGTATCGCTGGCGCCAATCCCTTTCTGCCGATAGCCGCACATTGACATCGTCAGACACGTCAGGACAATTATACATCCAGATATTTTTCGGAACATCCCAAAACTCCAATAAAAATCATTTCAAATCAACGAATGTTCTTGTGTTACTAAAATTTAGCCCGAATAAACTTCCCGCCCTAACTCTTTCTTTGGATTCACTCGCCCCATTCAAAGTCGATCAACTTATCTGCGAGTGATACGCTTGCGACTTTGACAGACACTTCATCGCCCATGCAAAAGATTCTTCTGCTTTTTCTCCCACGCAGTTGTCGTCTCTCTTCATCGAAGATATAGAAATCGTCTTCAAGCGTTCGGACATGAACAAGTCCCTCAATTAAAAATTCACTGATTTCTACAAAGAAACCGTAGTCGAACACGCCGGTGATAACGCCTTTGTACCACTTGCCAATCTTTTTAGAAATGAATCGGATTTGTTTCACTTTTCGATATTCGCGCTCGGCTTCCATAGCATGAATTTCCGCTTCGCTCGCTTGCTTCGCGATGTGTGGAATTTGGCGACGATAACGTGCAACATCCATTTTAGAATATTCAGAAGAGTAGACTTTCAGCAATCGATGGACGATCAAATCCGGATAACGCCGAATCGGCGAAGTGAAATGCGTGTAATATTGAAAAGCCAACCCGAAATGTCCCAGCGGCTGTTGTGAATATATCGCCTTTGTCATCGATCTCAGTGCAAACTGCTCGACATAGTTATGGTACGATTTTCCACGACTTGTTTCCAGAATTTTTTGCAGATAAAGAGATGTCAATTCACACGGTTTTGAAAAGTTTAGCCCTAAGTGCTTCAGTCCAAGGAAAAAATCGTCAACGTCTTTCTTCGATGGCGGTTCGTGAATCCGATAGATCAGCGGCAAACGCTCCTTTTTGCGATGAACGGCAATATGTTCCGCCACGCATCGGTTGGCGAGCAACATAAACTCTTCGATCAATTCATGACTTTCGAGACGAACGCTCGGTCGGATGGTTATTGGTTCACTGTTTTCATTTAGTGTGATCACCGGTTCCGGGATTTGAAAGTCAATACTGCCGGCTGTTTTTCGTTTTTCCCGAAGTACTTTGCTTAAATCCCGCATCTTGAGCAAGGTTTCTGAGTAATCGCCGATTTGGTTGTCCAGAATCGTCTGAACTTCCTCATAATTGAATCGGCGTTTGGAGCGAATTACGCTTGGGAGAATTTCGTACCTAAGCAATTCTCCTGTTGGTGAAATTTTCATAACGACGGAAAAAGTCAGGCGATCTTCATCGGGTTGGAGAGAACATATCAAACCGGAAAGTCGTATCGGGATCATCGGAACAAAAGATTCCGTGAAATAGACGCTTGTCCCCCGCTTTCGCGCTTCCAGATCGGTAGCGCTTCCATCCGTAACAAAATAACTAACGTCGGCAATGTGAACGCCCAACTCCCAATTTTCATCACCGTTGGAAGTTAGTGAAATCGCATCGTCAAAATCCTTCGCTTCAATGGGGTCGATCGTGAAAATATCGTCGTCGCGAAAATCTTTGCGAACTGTAAGTTCTTTGTCCATATCGGGTAGACGAATCGCGTCTGTTTCCAGTAGAACTTTCCGAGGAAAATCGAGTGGCAAACGAAATATTTTTTTTAAAATGGTCAAATCGTCCTTCGGATTGTCAGGCATTCCGAGAACTTGTTTAATTTCCGCATGAGGAATTATTCGTGGTTTTTCCCATGAAAATGAAGCCAATTCTACCAGCATTCCATTTCGAATATTATGATACTCGCCAATGATTTCAATGCGGATGCGCGGATTCGGCGATTCGGCAAAAGCGTACCATTTTGAGGATGTTCTCGACAAAACGGCAAAAACCGGTTCTTTTGACCGGCTAACAACGCTCAGAATCTTCCCTTCGGGATTTTGACCGGACTGTTTTCGATGTTTTTCAATACGAACGACGTCGTGATGAAGAGCAGTCAGCGTCTGTTTCTCAGGAATGAAAAACTCATTGCCATCCGGTGTTTTCACGAAAGCAAATCCTTTGCGGGTGAACGAGATAATACCTTCGGTTTGTCTGGATCGATCCAGTTTTGAGATGGATTGTCGCCTTCCTTTTTCTATTTTTCCTTCAGCCGTCAATCTCCGAATCAATCGCTTGAAGTTCAGATAATTGGCAGATGATACACGAAGACTTTTTGCCAACTTCTTCGGTCTAAAAGTAGCGTCTTCGTTTTTCGCAAGATGAGTAATGATTTCCGCTTCCCATCTTCTTTCCGTATCGCTTGCTGAAATTTTCTTAGTAGTTTTTTTCAAAATTGATTCTCCAAAAAAACATGTACTTTTGCGGTTGAAAATGTGTCTTTTTCACCAAATCCGTAATCAATTCCGATAACGCCCATCCGTGATTCCAGTCTTAACCCAGCTCCAAACGAACTCGGATAACCTTCCTTAAAAGTCGTTTTCTGCGCCATCTTGTAATATCCCTGATCATAAAAAATATAAACACGGCTTAAATTACCAATCAGCCAGCGAATTTCAAATGAAAGCCAACCGATTTCCGTACCATGAAAGAAATCATCTGAATAACCTCTCAAACTCTTTGCCCCACCAAACCAGAATTGATCGGCGTAAGTCAATTGCCCTGAAGAAATCCAATTCCCAGCGTATTGTCCACCAATCGTACTGACTAATAACCTGTAAAACGGGAAAATACATTCAGCCGTGATTTCAGACTGATACTGTACTCGACGGCGTGTTTCTTGAAGTTCCCTGTCACCGATTAAACCTTCTATTTTCAATTGAAATCCGCGTGTTGGATTCAGTGGTTTGTCTCTTTGGTCTGTTGTGAATTGAAGTCCAAGTGACATCGTTTTCGCAGAAGTTAGTCCGAGTATTGTTCGTCCGCTGGGTGTTGGCAATGTCGATTTCCGGCTGAATTTCGCCTGAAGATCGCCATTCGTTAAATACTTACCAATGCCAATCTCAATTTGCCGCGTAACTAAAACCGTGTCGCGTAAAATCTGCTGGAATTCGCCTTCGCCAAATAGCGAAGTTTTCCATATCCATGGTTCCGCATAAGCCACATAAAGTTCCTGTGAATATTGGTTGATCTTAGACCAATAAATCGAAATACGCCTACCTGTTCCGGACAGGTTTTGGACCTTCAAATCAAACTGTCCGGTGAAATATCCTTTCTGATCATTTTTTCCCGGAACATAGCCAATGACGCCCGCAAAACGATTATCAGGTTTTTCATGTATTCCGATGACCAATCCGTAACCGCCTTCTTTTATGCGGACGATTTCCGGCTGAGCAGTAATTTCCAGAAATGGATATTTTCGGAATGAATTGCGAATTGTCCGGTTCAGCGATTCGCTCCAGACCATTTTTCTAAATCGTTGGATTTCCCGATTTAGTAGCCGGCTACTCGTTTTTTCGTTGCCTTCAAAATAAAAAGTATCGATCCTGACTTGCTCTCCCCAATTGATCCGAAAAAGTGGATTCAGATAGATTTTACCCATCTTTTCCAAAGGTGTCGCATCTGTCATTTCAAAAAATGAAAAATAAAATCCTTCTGAAATGGGAATAGATAAGATTGCGTCTGTCAGTCGGTTAAATCCCTCAGTATCGACTTTGACATTATAAAATTCGTTTCGGATTTGGTCGAGTTGTTTATCCATCATCACTCGCTCCGATTCGATTCGGATTTCGCCGAAAAATGTCGAATCTTGTGGAGTTTCAGGGAGAAGCCAGTTCTTATAAATCACTAAGAACATCATCAAAAACAAACCGAATTTACCAGTCAGAGTGATTCCAAGAAAGTGCTTAGTCAGATTGAATTTCATCATTAAAACATCGCCCGGATTTCGCCACTACCCACATGATAGACATCTCGGTCGGGTTCGTTCCATCCTTCATAAACCGCTCGCAGGCTGACATTTTTCCCGATCTGATACTCGAATGTCGCACCCCAGCCAATTGTCCAACCTTCACGTCTGCCACTGCCCATTTCCCAAGGAATCGCCGTATCTTTTGGCGTGACTTTCATTTGATCGATTTCGGAGAAAACTCGCCATCGTCCTTTTCCCGCCACTTTTCTCTCATAACCGAATTTCGTTTGCGTCAAAAGAGCAACAACGGGATCACCGCTGGTTCCACGATCTCGGTTAAACGTCAAATCGCCGTCGATCAAGTGAATGCGGCTCCACAACCTTGAAATTTTACTCTGAAATGCGAGCGTCTGAATGTTTCTTTCACGTGTGGAACTAATTTCCGATTTTCTGATCAACTGTTTTTCTGATAATGTCGCGTCAATAGTTGTATTTTTCAGAAATTGTCCTTTATATCGCAATGATGTTTCGCTGTTCTGTGTATTTTCCTTTCCACGCACATCGAGTTGGCTGATCTGGTCTGTCTGTTGTACCCGAAATCGAAAATCGCCGTGTATTTTTTTTAGCCGATACGAAATATCCTGTTGGATCGAACGGTTAAAGTACGCCCAATTTGTATCAACGGGCGCGGTCCGAAATGTCCACAAACCGAGCGATCCTTGTTCTTTTCGAATTTGTTGATCGAGCCGAAAATCCGTCACTGCGGTCATTCTTGTAAAAACCATGTTTGCAAATCGGTTCCGAAGCACATTGCCGAAAAACTGGAGCCGAACACCATTTTGAATGCTGGTCACCGGCTCTTTGATGTCCGTCGGCAAAATGCGTAGAATGTAATCGCCCTGCGCATGTGGAACGTAATCAGCAAATGTCGAATCATAGAGATAATCCCCTTTCCCTACTCCGACGTAATAATATCGCCGTTCTTTTTTAACCGTACGCTCTTCTTCGATCTTCATATTCGTTTCCCAACGCACTGGAAAATTTCGCGGATTTTGTTGGACCATTGCCGAAAGAAGATAGAAATCAGCATTCGGTATTGAATTATCACGGTAATATTTCTTATTCCGATGAGTGATGTCCCATTTGGCAGAAAGCGTCTTCCAATCCAGCAATTCGCCGCTAAAGATCAAGTTTTCGGCTTCAGAATTTTTAACCCATCCGCTATCTCGTTTATCATCCGTTCGCGTGAATCTCTCAATTTTCCATCGAAGTTTTTTTGCCTCTGGTGAAATCAGACCAATTGATTTTGTCTCAAACCGAAATGACACATTTTCTGATGAATCATTTACCAAATTTTCTGAATAATACTCAGCATACGGCCGAAATCCACGGATTTTGAATTGAACACTCGCACGTTGACGAATCCAATCCGTAGCGAAAATGTGATGTGTCGATGATCGAATTTCTTCGTGCGAGATTGAGCCGTTTTCCAGAATTCCGTACCGAATCGAACCATTAGCTTTGTATCGAGCCGATTTCAAAGAATCGAGAGTCAATTGTCCACCGTCGAACCCGACCGTAAACCTGTCCTTTACCTGCCAAGTCATCTTTCCTTCAACCATTTGCTGACCTGAGGTTGAATCGGAAGGCAGATTCCATTTTCGGAAATATTCGACCTCCTGATTTCGATCAATTGGGTTAAACCGTTTCTCCTGATTGAGAAGTTTTCCGGTCAAATCAATCTTTCCGAATTTTTCCGTTGGCAACAACAGATTCGCCGAAACACTCATTGCATTTCCGAAGTTATCATTATCATCATATCTTGAAAACGTATTCTTATCAAGAGACGATCTGGCAAATTCCGTTTTCAGATTGAAAAACTTCGAAGGTTGCCAATCGCTGGATAGATGAAAAAGCCTTTGTTTTTCCGGCATTTTAAGTGGTTTAACCGGAGAATAAACCGCTTCTTCTTTCACGGACTCGGATAAGTTTGGATCCGATTTATTCACCCATTCATAATAGATTAAATCGGCGGTGTAACGCTTTCGATATTGACCGGATTTGCCGATTAGATAAAATGCCGCCGTGTGCGTTCCATTTCCGCTTCCGACAAATATCAAAATAGAATCGGAAAGTATATATGAACCAGAACTATCAGTAACAATCGTTGAACGAAATGCTATTGACTCTAAATCTCCGGCTTCACGGAGCGTTTTCTTCTCCGCTTCGCTCAGAGTCATGTCGATTGGATTATCTTTGTCTGCCGATTCATTGATCATTTCAGCCGACAGATGCAACCGATTTGAAAATCCTGAGACTGACGTTTGTGCGAGCCAGATGTTATTTTGGTAAATTAGATCAGAATATTGAAAATCAACGGTAATCCTCGAATCTGATGTGATTAGTTGCCTTGCCGTAAACATGATTTCTGCAGTGGAATAATCGATGACGTAATCGGAGTTTTCCCCGCGACTCATCGCTTTGCCATCTATCCAGACTTTCTCAGTTCCAGCCAAAATGATAATCGCCGTCTCGCCATTTTTCCCGGTCAATGGGTAAGGTCCTTGATTCCCTTCCTGTCCGAGAAAATAATTGGAATAATATTCACCTTTGCTAACTGCTCCGGCAATTTTAGTCTGAAGAATTCCGCGCTTACTTTCGGCAATCATTCCTTGAAGTTTCCGGCTGTAACTCCCAAATTGACCGTTCGTTAGTGACAATTCATAATCGCCGAAAGTCACTTTCTCTTTGGGCATATTGACAGTAATAAAGACTTTATCAATTTCATCTAAAGCCTGTGTGTTGCCTTCGGGCTGAATCGGAAGATTTCTGTCTGTCAACGTCCCAATAACGGAAATATCGTCGCTCAGGTTTCCCTGTAGTTCAAGATTCAATCCAGATTGAAGTGAAAGCCCGCTTTCGCTTCGTAATGTAACGCCGCGATAGATCGTCCCTGATTTTAGAAAGTCATATTCCGTTGAGGTCTTCAATCGCGATTCCTGCTGGAGAGGTTGGATGTCCACTTTTTGCTGAGATGTTGGAATATATAAACGCGGCGGCAAGTTAAGGATGCCTTGATAAGGAAAATGAGCGTCGAGATATTTATATGAAATCCGTACAATCGTAGAATCGGGAAGTTTTGTACCGATTCGAAGCGTTCCGTTTTTCGCGTTTAGGTTACCGACAATAATAGAATCTGTCAAAGCATTTTCTGTGTTAACATGAATTGATGACGGAATGATGAATCTGTGACTCAATTGAATCATCGTATTAGAGGCTGAAATGTAAATTTGATCCGTTGCAGGAGTCTGAGATTTTACGAAAGCCGGCATTGCAAACAGTAAGGAAAAAATGAACCGCAACTGAACGAAATCTAATAGGTTCTTCTTTTTAAAAACTACAACCATTCCAATTTTTTATCGCTGTTATTTCAATTCGTTTATGTCGCAAACGAGAATCGATCCTGTCTGAGTAAGCAAGTATATTTTTGAATCGTTTAAAGCGCCTGCGATCCACTTCTTATTCGAATTACCGCCGACTTGAGCGGGTTCATACCATTCGTCGATCTGTTTTGAATATAAAATCGCTCCGGGTTTGTCATCGAAAAAGATTAGGATGTTTTCATTAATCAACGTCATTCCAATTGCAATTCCATTTTCTGGCGATTTTACTTCGGTCAGAAACGTTCCGAATCTGTCGAAGATTAAGACCTTTCCTGATTTTTCCAGAACGTACAAATTTCCAGACGAACTTATCCGAATTTGAACAGGTTCCATCAACGAATATTTCCCGTATTCAAAGCCTGCGAACGTTGTTACCTGATTATTTAAGATATTGAATTTCAATACGTCACGGTTTTCATTTTCCAAAACAAACATTTCGCCAATCTCAGATACGGCGACGCTTAATGGGAAAGGAATTATACGATCGTCGCCATTTTTTGGAAATACTGTCACATAATTCAAATTGCGATCGTACAATGTGATCCGATGATTATTCAAATCCGCTACAAGCAATTCTAATCCCGAAGAAACACAGATATCGGTAGGTGTATCGAATTGGCCTTCGTTCCAGCCAAATCCGCCATTTTTCCTTAAAATAAGTCCGTCATTATTGACATTATAGATTTCATGGAATTTACTGTCTATTAAATATATGTCGCCGAATTTGGAGACAGCAATTTTTGAAAACCGTACTCCTTTCAGAACTGGATCAGGCTGAATGATTTTTTCAAGAATCAGTTGACCGAATAACGAGCCGCACATTAGAATTATCGAAATGAAAACTTTCATTGAATCCATCCTCATATTTTAAAAGCCGACGAGATTTCGCTTGTCTTTGCTTTGCTGAGATAGAAAATTAATCAGCACCGAGTCGGATGTCACAATTACGTCTTCGGTACCCGCTATTTTAATATTTGCTTAAAGACTTTGATGGTTTCATAAATTTGCGGATTCGTGATATCCAGATGCGTAACGGCGCGCAGTTTTTCCGAAGTGATCGGATTCATACCAATTCCGCATTCCCTCAGCGCTACGGAAAACGACTCTGCGTTGAATTTTGGATGTCGGACGTAAATCATGACGATATTGGTTTCGACGCTATCCATATCCACCTTGATACCCGGAATCTGGCTGAGCCCGAGTGCAAGTTCTTTCGCATTTTGATGGTCTTCCGCCAGTCTATCAACGTGATGGTCTAAAGCGTAAATGCAAGCCGCGGCTAAAATTCCCGACTGTCGCATTCCACCGCCAAATATTTTCCGATAGCGTCTAGCTTTTTGAATGAACTCTGCCGATCCGGCAAGAATAGAACCCACAGGCGCTCCAAGACCCTTCGAAAAACACATGCTAACGGAATCAAAATGTTCCGCCCACTTTTTTGCGGGAATTCCAGTGGCAACCACAGCGTTCATCAGCCTTGCACCATCCAGATGCATCAAAATGTCCCTCGATCTTGCGAGAGATGACAAATTTTTTATCGCCTCGAGTGGGTAGATCGTTCCGCCCGCTCGGTTGTGTGTGTTTTCAACCGTGATCATCGAGGTCTTCCCAGCATGAATATTATCAGGACGGATTGCTAATTTGACATCTTCAATATCCATGACGCCCGATCGTCCTTTGACCGGACGGATTTGAACAAGCGAATGAAAAGCCGCTCCACTTGCTTCATAATTAAAGATATGGCAATCCGACTCGCAAATCAATTCCTGTCCGGGTTGTGTATGACTTTTGATTGCTATTTGATTGGACATTGTTCCGCTTGAAACAAAAATAGCATCTTCTTTTCCCAACAGTGAAGCTACGCGCTCCTGGAGTTCGTTTACCGTTGGGTCTTCGTTGTAAACGTCATCGCCAACTTCGGCTCGGAACATCGCCATTCGCATGCCGGGCGTCGGCTTGGTCAAAGTGTCGCTTCGCAAATCAATGACTATCGGATTCATTTTCTACTATCCTTCATTTAAATTAACGTCGTGCGAATTTAACTAAAAATATGAATTAATGAAAAAATCATCCTGTTAACGTCCAGCGGTGTGGTTTGGTATCGATTCTATCTGAAGTTCCGACAAATTCCTTGTTTAATTATTCAAAGAATTCTAAAATTCAAAGGTTATGATGAGCAGTACAAAAGCATTGATAACTAAAATGTTTGAAAGATGGTCGAACGAGCCGGCACTCTCTTTCGATCCTTTGCCGCAATCCGGGAGTTATCGCGAATATTTCAGGCTCAAAAGCGAGACGAAATCCGCTCTCGGCGTTCTAAATCCCGACCGGAAGGAAAACATCGCCTTTATCGGCTTCTCAAAACATTTCCGCAAGCAGGGATTTGACGTGCCGGAGATTTACGATGAAGAACTCGATCATTCGATTTATCTGATTCAAGACCTCGGCGACACGACGCTCTACTCTTTTCTCACTCAGGTTTACAAGAATGGCATTTTCCCAAAGAATTTAATTGATATTTACAAACAGGTCGTAGCGATTATGCCGCGCTTCCAGGTTATTGCCGGACGGGATTTAAATTATTCCCTCTGTTATCCACGTTCCCGCTTCGACAAGCGTTCGATGATGTGGGATTTGAATTATTTCAAGTACTATTTCCTAAAACTTGCCCGCGTTTCGTTTGATGAACAGGAACTTGAAGACGATTTCCAGAAATTTTCCGATTTTCTGCTAACTGCAAACTGCAATTATTTCCTCTACCGCGATTTTCAATCCAGAAACATCATGTTGTTCAGCGGAAAACCATACTTCATCGATTATCAGGGCGGCAGAAAAGGCGCGTTACAGTACGATCTCGCCTCGCTTCTCTACGACTCAAAAGCCGATATTCCGCAACATATCCGAGAGGAACTTCTTTACGAGTACATGAAAAATCTCCACACGGTCATTGACTTCAACGAGAAGGAATTTCTTGGCTATTTCTGGGGTTATGTTTTAATCAGAATCATGCAAGCGATGGGCTCCTATGGGTTTCGCGGTTTTTATGAGAAGAAAGAACATTTTCTCAAGAGCATCCCTTATGCGACAGCTAATCTCGAATGGATTCTCTCCCACATTCAATTGCCGATCAATCTTCCAACTCTGACAAATGTTTTGAAAAGCATCACCGATTCGCCAAAACTAAAAACGATTGGCGGAGTAAAAAATCGATTAAAAGTCACTGTCAACAGTTTCGCCTACAAAAGAGGCATTCCAGCGGATCGTACGGGTAATGGCGGCGGTTTTGTTTTTGATTGCCGTGCTATTCTGAATCCCGGGCGATACGAAAAATATAAAAACCTCACCGGAAACGATGCGCCGGTGATAGACTTTTTCAAAACGGAAACAAATATCGACGAATTTCTCGAAAACGTCTATCAAGTTATCGATCCAT
Organism: Candidatus Marinimicrobia bacterium CG08_land_8_20_14_0_20_45_22; assembly: GCA_002774355.1. Lineage (NCBI taxonomy): Bacteria > Pseudomonadati > Fidelibacterota > Fidelibacterota bacterium CG08_land_8_20_14_0_20_45_22. The sequence continues at coordinate 19,466 of PEYN01000084.1, forward strand.
CGGTTGAAAATTATATCGCTCGAAAATTCACCGACCTGATGGTTAATTTCGGTTGCACAGGCGGACAGCATCGCTCGGTTTATTGCGCGAATGCCTTTGCCGAACATCTCAAATCGAAATTCGAGATTCTAGTGGAAGTCAGACATCTCGTTCTTGAAAATGAATAAAACGGCGGCATTCTCATGAAAGCGATGATTTTGGCGGCGGGACTTGGCACTCGCTTACAGCCGCTGACTAATTCGATTCCCAAAGCACTTATTCCAATTGGAAATAAACCGATGATCCAGCACGTCATCGAAAGGTTAGTCAGGTATGATTTTCATTCAATTATCATCAATGTTCATCACTTCGCTGATCAGTTGATCGATTTTTTAAAAAACAATGATTTTGGCGCGGAAATCACCATTTCCGATGAAAGAAATAAACTGTTGGATACCGGCGGAGGACTTTTTCATGCGGCTCAGTTTTTGGATGGAACAGAACCGTTTCTTCTCCATAATGTAGATGTCTTATCTACGATTGATCTACATACGATAGTTCAACAACATATAGAAACCAACGCCATAGCAACAATAGCCGTTCAGAAACGTCCAAGCAATCGGCAACTGCTATTCGATTCAGAAGGAATATTGTCCGGATGGGAAAACATTCATACTGGTGAAAAGATTATCGTGCGTCGCTCATATAAAGAACTTCATCCGCTCGCATTCGGTGGAATTCATGTCATCAGTCCGGAAATATTCAAATGTCATTATCCAAAAGAAGTTTTTTCTATTACCGATTATTACCTATATTTGGCGCCACAAAAAAAGATTAAAGAATATCAGTATTTCGACGATATTTGTTTAGACCTCGGTAAGAAAGAAAATATCGAAACCGCCCGAAAAATAATTGAAACGCTTTCTGACCGGTGTTAAAAAACCATTATAATTTTTTACGTTTTTTGGGCTTTTGAAGACGCGGTGAGCGGTTTTTATCTATAGAAGTCTCGAGTCTGATCCAACTGTCGCTAATCTTGATCTTCCCTTCTTTGAATAAACCGCCGATTGCTTTCTTAAACTGCTTTTTACTGACGCCAAATTTCGCATAAATTTCTTCCGGCATCGTGTTGTCTGAAAACGGCAAAAATCCGTCGCTCTGATTAAGCAGAACCATGATCTTTTCTTCAACGTCGCTTAGATATTTATAACTCGCCGGTTGAAGGCTCACGTCGATTTTCCCATCCGGACGGATGGTTTTAATATAAGCACGTTTCCGATCGCCGATTTGCACTCGCTCATATAATTCGTTATTGTATAGAAGCCCTTCGTACCTTGCGTTGATGACTACTTTATAGCCGAGATCGGTCTTTTTAAAGAGGATAATGTCAACCTCTTCGCCTTCCTTTAATCTGGAAGAATCCGCATCCAGGAATTTGCGGAAATTGCCCGATGCTACCAGACGGTTCGTCTTTTCATCCAAAAAAATCCGAACAACATACGACTCGCCGAGTTTCATTTCGGGGCTTTGTTCCCGAAACGGTACCAGCAAATCTCTTTCTGGATGCCATTCGATGAATGCGCCGAAATTTGTTACCGCTTTGACTTTTAGAAAAGCAAATCCTCCAACGACAGCCGCCGGTGGAGTCAGCGAAGCGACCAACCGTTCTTTGGAATCCGGATAAATAAAAACTGAAAGCTTATCGCCGATCTTCAGGTTTTCAGGAACATACTTCTTAGGCAAAAGGATTTCATCTTCACCGTTTTTCAGGTAAACTCCGAAGTCCGAAACACGCGAAGCGACCACCTCGTTCATCTTGCCTATATTTACCATTTTCTATCTCTTTCGGTTATAACCATAGAAAATCATCCGGTTAAATAATCGATCAATTTTACATTTTCTTTGCGTTCGTTAGTGTTAATTTGCGGTTTCTTAACTATTTTAATCGAGTAAATCAACGGCAACCAAACAAATCATCAATGTAAAATCAATCAATTGGTCGATGCTAATATATTCGTTACTAATGTGAAATGCTTCGTCGTCTCCCGGCCCCCAACCAACTGCTGTTACGCCACTTAGATTGAGCTCTTTAGCAAACGTTCCACCGCCCATTCCAAACGCTTTTGGCTCGAAACCAAGCACACCCAACGCATTTTGCTGTATCAAATGAACCAGCACATTGTCCGGATCAATTGCATGCGGCTCGCTCCACGCTTGAGTTTCGATCGTAAATTTCCCGTTCGGAACAGCATCGGCACAATTTTGAATCTTCCGAACGACAGACTCTTTTGTCATTCCCGGCACTGTCCGAATGTCGATGTAAATTATGCAAGTTCCGGGAACGATATTCGGAGCGGCGCCGCCGTGTATTTCACCCAGATTCAGCGATGGATGACCTAGAACCGGATGAACATGATAATCGAATTTTAATTTTTCAATTTCGCAAACCATTTTTGCCATCATGAAAACGGCATTGATCCCGCGTTCCGGCGTCGAACCGTGCGCCTGTTTGCCGAACGCCGTGATTTTATATACAGCACGTCCTTTTTCACCGACGTCGATCTCTTTCATATTCCCGCCTATATCTGGAACGATAGCGAATGTCGGATTAATCAGTTTTTCATCTAACAAATAGCCGATCCCGTAATCGGTGCCATCCGGATCGGTCGCTTCTTCATCGGAAAGTGCGGCGATCATGATTTCTCCGTCGAGTTCTTTATCAATCCCTAATTTC
>PEYN01000085.1 GCA_002774355.1 Candidatus Marinimicrobia bacterium CG08_land_8_20_14_0_20_45_22
CGTCGTGGGAAGATTGGTGGCGCTGGTCAGTCACCGAATTCGTCAAATCGCTTCACGATTCGATTCAGACGGTCAAGCCGTGGGTGCGCCTCTCGGTTGCCGCGTTGGGAAAATATAATTGGTCGGATTGGCAGGGTTATGGTTCAGTCTATCAGGATGCGGCGCTCTGGTTCAATGAAGGCTACATCGATCAGCTAACTCCGATGAGTTATCACTGGACGACCGGCGACGGATTCAAAGGAATGCTGGACAACGGCACTTCTTCCTGGGGTCCCTGGATTCGAAAAGGAATTTCAGACGGCAGACTCTTTTCCGTCGGTCCCGGCTCGTATATTCTCGATAAACAGAAAATCTGGAATCGTCATCCCGAAATCGTCAACGCATGCCGCACTTTCACATGGGTGGACGGTTTTCAATTCTTTAGCTACGGAAGTTGGAAAGGATATCAGTACTTTGACGAAGCGGGAAAAACATTTTTCAAAAGAAACACTAAAATCCGCGGTTCGGGTCTGATTGACAACATCCCGCCCGCTAATCCATCTCTGGCTATCCTTAAAATCGACTCGCTCAATTACCAGCTGACGGTCACACCGTCAGTCTCAAAAACGGAAAAACAATGGTACGCGATTTACCGTTCAACCGATGATTCGCTCGACGTGAAAACTGACGACATTATCGATATTCATTTCGGCGATCCGGTTTCTTACTCGTTCACCGATTCTTACACCGGTAATCAGGATTATAACGGGAAATATTACTATGCGGCGACTGCGCTCGACAGATTCTGGAATGAATCCAATGGCTCGGCTCTCGCCGAAAGCGATCCGCTTCCCTCCTTTGCGCCGATCGTCGTCAGTTCAACTCCGTCCGAAGGCGATACAATCCCGGTCAATAGCGACATCGTGTTAACTTTTTCCAAAACGATGGACGTCAATACGCTCTCACAGGGCTTATTGATAGAGCCGACTGCGACAGTCGCCTCAATCAAATGGTCAACCGACGCTAAAACGGCGACCGTTCAGTTCGATCCCAGTTTCACTTTCGATACCGCATATAAGATTACGCTGAATTCAAATGTGAAAGACATCAATTCCAGAAGCATCGACGGAAACGGTGACGGCACGGAAGGCGACTCGTTTACAGTCAATTTCCGAACACTGGCAGTCGATCTGACCGGACCAGTCGTTCAATTTCAATTTCCAACTACCGAAGACGAATATATGGACGTTGAAGACGTCATCGCTATTGGTTTCGACGAACAGATCAATAAACAAACGGTGATCGCCGACCAGATTTCGTTCCAGTATAATGGCAGAAACGTCGTGGTCGATCCGATGCTGACCGTTCATAACAACCGCTCGGTTCTCAATTTGCGTCCGTTTTCACGGATTCCGACGAACTCTGACATCCGCGTCTCTTTTCTGAATTCCGTGACGGACACGCTGGGAAATCCGATGACGTCGCCAATCGATTTCACCTTCCACACGGCAAATTCTTATTATACGGAGAAAAAGACGGTGGACGCTTTCACCGGCTCCGGTTTGTGGCAGGAACCCGAATACAGCGGTTCGACTACCGGTATCATCGGTTCGTTGAGCAATTTCGGGTACATCGCGACGAATTATGCGCCCGGTTATGCTCTCGACGCCGCCAGTAAAAAATCCGCATTTATCGAGTACGCCTGGGACGATTCGTCGGCTACTCATTTAATCCGCGATCACATCAATGCCAGTCCGCCGACCACTATCAATATCGACACGACTTACACGATTCAATGCTTCGTTTACGGCGACGGCAGTCAAAATCTGTTCAATTTCTCGCTCTATGAGAAAAAATCAGACGGAACGTACACATCTGACATTATCGAAGTCGGTACTTGGACGCCGATCGATTGGATCGGCTGGAAGTTGGTCGAGTGGGATTTGGGCGATGCAACGCAGGTCGGCGACTTCATCAGCGCAAACCGTAACATGGACGGCCATCACTATAATCTCGACGGCTTGCTCTTGAAAAAAGGCGAGACCTGCGCGTCCAAAGGCAAGATTTTCGTCGATGAACTACGTCTCGTGAAGAAAGCATCGGGACCGGAACCGGAAAACCACGCCCCTGTCCTTCAGGCAATGCGTGATACGACGACTGTCGAAGCTAAACAGATCAAGATTTATCCGACTTATACCGATGATCCCGAACCTTCGGGAGATGCTCATCGCATTATTGTAACATCGGACACGACCGGCGTGAAGACTTCCGTCATGGGACACACGTCCGGATCGATCGTTTATTTAAGACCGCAAACCGGATTTGTCGGAATAGCCACGATCGTCGTCATTGTCAAAGACCTCGGCGTGGGTGAATTGTCTGATACGACGAGTTTCATTCTAACCGTGACGCCACTGGGCACAGCGCCGGAAACCCTCCTTCCCACGAAATGGGAACTATCCCAAAATTTCCCCAATCCGTTCAATCCGACAACGAAAATTCGGTTCAACATTCCCAAGCGCGATATGGTTCGCCTGGCGGTTTACGATA
>PEYN01000086.1 GCA_002774355.1 Candidatus Marinimicrobia bacterium CG08_land_8_20_14_0_20_45_22
TATTGATTTCCAAAGACAATCGGGAAATACCCATTGCAGATAGCGGCGCGCCGATCAAAGATGAGAACGGAAAGATTATCGGAGTTATTTTGGTATTCCGGGATCAGACATCTGAGCGCGCGGCGCGTGGCACCATCATCAATTCGGAGCGGCAGTTCCGAATGATCTGGGAAAATAGCCTGGACGGGATGCGCCTTTGCAATGCCGATGGAATCATCGTTCGCGTCAACCCCGCCTTTTGCCACATGGTCGGGAAGCCGGAGTCTGAATTGGTTGGTAAGCCGCTTTCGATTATTTATGATGAATACGCCGCCGATCATATTCTTGCCAAAGAGATCGAGCGCTTTCAGAGCGATACGATCGAGCCCCATTTCGAACGTCTTGTGACTCTTCATGACGGGCGATCTGTCTGGTTTGAATTGTCCAATTCCAAGATTGAGATCAATGGAGAAAAACTGCAACTTAGCATTTTCCGGAATATCACTGAGCGCAAACTGGCAGAAAAGAATCTCCGCGATAGCGAGGAACGTTTCCACTCGACACTGGATGGTATGATGGAAGGAGCCCAAATCATCGGATTTGATTGGCGCTATCTTTATGTGAACAAAACCGCCGAAAAGCATTTTCACCGATCCAAAATGGATCTCCTGGGGAAAAAATTTACTGGTGTGTGGTCTGGGATTGATCAAACGCCGTTGTTTGCTGTATTAACGCACTGTATGGAAGAGCGAGTCCCGGCTCAAATTGAAAATGAATTCAATTTCCCGGGCGGTTCAATTGGGATTTTCGAGCTTTCCATTCAGCCCATCCCGCAGGGAATTTTCATTCTATCCGTGGATATTTCCGAACGCAAACAGGCGGAAGAACAAATCCAATATCAAGCCGATTTACTAAAAAATGTATCGGATGCTATCATCGCAACCGATGTGGACAAATCGATCACCACGTGGAATCCGGCGGCGGAGGTGATGTATGGCTGGAAGGCAGAAGAAGTACTCGAGAAAACCTACCATGAAGTTATCAAACCGGAATATCGCTACGAATCCAGAGAGGCGGTATTCGAATCTATCGATAAGAATGGCACCTGGTCTGGTGAAATCGTTCATCATGACAAAGACGGTAAACCGCTGTCTGTTTTGAGCACCATTTCAGTTCTGAAAGACATCTCGGGCGATAAAATCGGAATGGTTTCGATCAATCACAACATCACAGAACAGAAACAGATTGAAGAGCAAATCTATCAATCCGAAGCTCAGTTTCGTTCAGTATGGGAACAATCACTGGATGGCATGCGCTTAGTTGACGAAAATGGGACGGTTATCCGTGTCAACGATGCTTTCTGCCAGATGATGGGGATCGACCGCTCGGAAATAGAGGGTAAATCTTTGGCTGAAATCTATTCCAGGGAACACAGAGAGCACATCGAAAAGATGCATCGGGAGCGATTCAGAACGCGAACCATCAAGCGCTACAGCGAACAGGAAGTTGTCCTGCGGGACGGTCGTAAGATATGGATTGAAGTGATGAATTCTTTCTTCGAATCCGGTAATAAAAAACCCATACTTCTTGGCATTTTCCGAAATATCACCGAGCGTAAACAGGTTGAAAAAACATTAAGGGAAAGTGAAGCCCTGTTTCGTGCGCTTGCAGAGAATTCACCGGCGGCTGTTTTTATTTATCAGAATGAATATTTTGTGTATGTTAATAAGGTTGGCGAGGATTTAGTTGGTTATTCTGCAATTGAGATGTACCAAACGCGTTTCTGGGATGTTGTTCACCCCGATTTCAAAGATCTCGTGCGCGAACGTGGTTTAGCGCGTCAGCGCGGAGAATCGGTAACGAATCATTATGAATTCAAGATTATTCGCAGTGATGGCACAGAGCGCTGGATTGATTTTGCCGCCGGCCAAATTGTTTATCAAGGGAAGCCAGCGGCGATAGGTTTTGCATATGACATTACCGAGCGTAAACAAGCAGAGGAAGCTTTACGAGAAAGCGAAGAACTTTTTAGAAAAGTATTCAGCCGCCATGCCGCTGTCAAGTTGCTGATTGATCCGGATACCGGAAATATCGTTGATGCCAATGAAGCCGCGGCGAATTTCTACGGCTGGTCGATTGAAAAACTAAAAAAGATGAAGATTCAGTATATTAATACTCTTTCTCCTGATCAAGTCAAAGAAGAAATGGAAAAAGCCAGGTCTCAGAAACGGGTACATTTCGAATTCCGGCATCGGCGGGCGGACGGTTCGATTCGGGACGTGGATGTGTTTAGCGGTAAGATTGAAACAAAAGGCAAAGACCTGCTTCATTCCATTATCTTCGATACGACAGACCGCAAACTGGCAGAAATAGCTTTGCATGATAGCGAAGAAAAATTCAGGAAAGCCTTCATGACCACCCCTGATTCCATCAATATCAATCGTATGGAAGATGGATTGTACGTTTCCATAAATAAGGGCTTTACCCGCATTATGGGATATACCGAGGAAGAAGTAATCGGTAAAACTTCCGTTGAAATGCATATTTGGGACGACCCTGAAGACAGAAAAAAACTGGTGGAAGGTTTAAAGGAGAATGGATTTGTAGAAAACCTCGAAGCACGTTTTAGAGCGAAAAATGGTGAGATCAGATATGGAATGATGTCCGCTTCCGTCACCGAACTCAATGGAATCAAACACATACTTAGCATTACCAGAGATATCAGTGAACGCAAGCAGGCGGAAGAGGCATTGAGAAAAAGCCAAGAGCAGTTGCGTCAGGCCCAGAAGATGGAGGCGCTCGGTCAATTAAGTAGATTAGGTTAATTGGGTAGATTAGGTAGATTAGGGATGAACCTGACGCTAATGCCCTCAATGCCACGATTTCCGTGCCCTCAACATTTCCCTTGTGGTTATTCCAAGAGTTATGTACAATAACGCCGTTATGTGATTGAAATTGTTTTTGCAACGGCATCTTTTAGCGAGGGAATGAACGTGGAATGTGATTTCGAGAAGAAGAAAATAACCAGACAAACGGCTATAACTCATAGACATTGACGATAACGGATTAGTTAAATCGAAATATATCGGTCATAAGTGATAACACGGAACGAATATGATAGCGGTACGGCGGGAGAACGACTGATTGCTCAGTTCTTTGATTCTCACTATTCAAAGTTCTTCTCATTTCCAAATCCCAAAACAAGATCAAATGCCCAAGTAGCTGATGTACTCGTATGGATGAACCGAGTTGTGTTTCTAATAGAAGTTAAAACACGGGACTCCGGCTCAGCTTCGATTGATTCTTGGGCACGTTCTAAGATTCAAAATGCGGTCGAGCAGATAAAAAGAAACTACGATAGAATAAGAACCAACGAAACCATTAATCTTCACAACTCATATTACAACACTACGCTTGATTGCTCTAGTGTCTCAAGAGTTGTTGGGCTGGTTGTTCTCGTCCACGACAAACATTGCACTCTTCTGCCGTCTATTGCCGTACCAGATATTTACAAATGTGATCTTCCCATACACGTGATTTCTTGGAATGATCTTCGTCGTATGACAACCGAAATTGACACAGTTCCCGACTTCGATTACTACCTTACTGACCGTTTTCAATATTTGGGAATTGCAGATATACCATTAGGCAATTAACTTAATGTTCTCGGTTATTACAAGACTCAATCCAATAAATTCCCCAATAAGCCTGTTGATTTCGGAGGGATAGCATTTTGGGAAACTTATCATTCAACTATGGCAGAAGCAATTGCAAGTCGGACATCTCACAACGAGTATTCCGGTTGGATAGATAAGCTTGAATCTGGTTTTTCCGACCAGCGCAAACTATTTGATGGTTATCCACTCGGACTATATTTCACTTGGGAAATCGGATCAATCAGCAGACGAGAACGTGCCTACCTCGGCAAGAAACTAGACTCAGTACAAGCTTGGTTTAAGAAAGGCAATTCGACCAGAAGATTTGCTTGGTTTAATGGTTCAACAGGGAATTGGCTTGTTTTTTACTACTCAAAGAGTGAACAATCGTTGCTACACAAAGAATTGCATAGACTAGTAGAACTGAAACTCATAAAGGAAGTCGACGAAGCGTCGTTCAAATACGGTGTCTATGGCTTTGGTTTGCAGGTCTCTGTAACATTTCCACCACGACTACTGGGTTTAGCAAGTGCAATCGTCATCGGTGCAGATGAAGTTATAGGAAAATACTCTCAAACTGACTTCGAAGAGGCTCGTAAGCATTTTGGCGACATAAATAACAGGCAGACTATTGAGATTAAGGAATTTCCAGAAGAATAGTGTGTGTACACTGCGCTTAACACGCCAAATAACGCCGGTCTGTCTTTTGATAAGAAGTAATTACCGTTGTTACATTTTTTTTACTGCGAGAGAATTTGTCGTTTGATAGCGGTAAAGAAAACAGCGTGGCCTGCGCACTCGTTAGTGGCAATGCCGATTTATAGAGTTTAACAAATGCAAGACAAACTCAAATGCAAATGCATATATTGTGGTTCCACAACCAACTTAAGCAAAGATCACATACCTCCTAAGTGTCTCTTTCCAAGTCCGGCCCCGAACAATCTTATAACAGTTCCGAGCTGTGTTCGATGCAACAAGAGTTACTCCAAGGACGAAGAGTACTTTCGCATCCAAATTTCGTCTCTTGCTGGCACTGAACATCATCCTGATGCGCACACTCTTTTTACAACAAAAATAATCCGTGGCTTGGAGCGGGGACCTAAATTAGCTTTTAAGGTCTTGTCTACAGTTTTTCCAGTCGAGATTTAGTGTGAGGGTCGAAAAATCGGAATCGCTCCCGCTTATGACATTAGCACCCTGGAATTTGATAGGGTTATGGTTAAGATAATTCGTGGACTTCTTTTCCACGAGACAGGACTTACTGTTCCGCCCAATTTCGTTATTAAGTGGAATATCGTCAATCAATCATTACAACTTCCCTTTAGATTAGTTAATGCTTTAAGGAACTGTCCAATAAATACTTTTGGTGATGGAGTATTCCGTTATCAAGTATATGTTCACCCCGGTACTACGGCTTCGTTTTGGTTGTGCTCATTTTACGATGGAGTGCTGTTTCACGGGGGTGTTTTCCTTGCAGGTGGCACTGCAACTAACACACCGCACTACGACACTTCCACACATAAAAAGGATTAAAATGGTTATTTAATCCGCCAGAAGGGGGATGCAGTATGCGGCGAGACGTTACCCGTAATCCTATACACAGTTCTATCCCCACTGTTTTAAATCGGAAGCATCTTTGCCACGACCGGAACTTGTCTGCTTCGGGCAGACAAGCCTAATCAACACAATCAACCTAATTAACCTAATCAACCCACCCGGCGGACGAAACCCGGTTTCCCCTACCGCCCTTTTAAGATGTCTTCACCTCTCTTTGGGGATGTCCTCAACATTACCCGAAGATATCTTTGACCCTACCCGGAGACGTCTCCGATCCTATATGAGGATATCTCCAATACCACCCGAAGATGTCTTCAACCCTACCCGAAGACATCCTCAGCACTACCCGGGGATGTCTTCAATATCATCCGAAGATGTCTTCGACTCCTCCGTAGGTTATCTGTAAGAACCTTTGCCGTAGCTGTCGATATAAGTTGTAGCAGGGTGCAAATAGATTTGTCCTTTCCCAAAGGGACTTGTGGTTGTGCACAGATATACCTGATGATGTCAACAACTACCTGCGCGGTTGTCTGCAAATGCTTCAGGAGGTGGAGCGTTATTGAGCATTATGGTCAGATCAATCCCTAATTTACTTAATCGACCGAATCTAACCGAATCTAACCAAATCCAACACAATCAACCCATTTGACCTAATTAACACAATCTACCTAATCGATCTTTTCTGCCATCTCCCCGAACGATTTAGTGTTTTTTTTGATAACATCCCTTAAATTTGATTTGTGAACCTGTTTAGCGCAAAAATCGAAGAACTCCGGCGGCAGATCAATGAAGCCAATCACGCCTACTACGTGCTGGACAATCCAACGATCAGCGACACCGAATACGACCGGCTGATGCGCGAACTCGAAAGGTTGGAGTCGGAATATCCGCAATTCATCACTTCCGATTCTCCCACCCAGCGTGTCGGCGCGAAACCGTTGGACGAGTTCAAGACGGTAATACACCGCATTCCGCTCCTCAGCCTCGATAATGCTATGGACGAAGGCGAGATTCGAGATTTTGCTCAGCGCGTTATGCGCGGATTGACGCCGTCCGAAAATGTTTTGTTCGTCGCCGAACCGAAAATCGATGGATTGGCAGTTGAACTCGTTTATGAGAATGGCGTCTTTGTTTCCGGTTCGACGCGCGGCGACGGTGTGACAGGCGAAGACATCACGCAGAATCTGAAAACGATCCGTTCTGTGCCGTTGAGCCTTCGCCGGGATAAGATTCCCGCTCCGAAGCTTCTTGAGGTGCGCGGCGAGGTTTATATGGAAAAGAATAACTTCGTCCGGCTCAACGAACAGCAGGAAAAAGAGGGAAAACCGCTTTTTGCCAATCCGCGCAATTCCGCCGCCGGTTCGCTGAGACAACTCGATCCGCAGGTTACCGCCAAACGCCCGCTCAGCATTTTCTGCTATTCGCTCGGCGCATGCGAAGGCTACACATTTTCGACGCATTGGGAATTCATGCAAACTCTGCCGCAATGGGGCTTTCGCGTGAATCCGCTGATTGAGCGTTGCACGGATGCGGAAGAATTGGTTGCATTCTATCGCAATATCGAATCCATCCGCGATACGATTTCCTACGACATTGACGGCGTGGTGTTTAAGGTCGATTCGCTGGCACAGCAAGTCGAACTGGGTTTTAAATCGCGTTCTCCGCGTTGGGCGATTGCCGGAAAATTCAAGGCTCAACAGGAAGTCACGCAAATTTTGGACATTGAGACAAGCGTCGGCCGAACCGGCGCCATCACGCCCGTGGCGCATTTTCAGCCGGTACAGATCGGCGGCGTCACCGTTTCGAACGCCACGCTTCATAATCAGGATGAGATTGACCGCAAGGACATTCGCGTCGGCGATTGGGTCGTCGTTCAGCGCGCTGGCGATGTGATTCCTCAGGTCGTGAAAGTGATTACAGAACGCCGAATAGGAAACGAAAAACCTTACCGGATTCCGCCTGTTTGTCCAGTCTGTGGAGCGCCAGTCGTCCGCGAGGAAGATGAAGCCAAACATCGTTGCCCGAACATCAATTGCCCGGCGCAAATCAAAGCCAACATCGAACATTTTGCTTCGAAGCGCGCCATGGATATCGATGGTCTCGGCGATAAATTAGTGGAACAATTAGTCGATCAGGGCTTGATAAAGAACGTCGCCGATCTCTATTTCCTGAGCAAAGAACAGTTGCTGGTGCTGGAACGCATGGGCGAAAAATCGGCGCAAAACATACTCGAAGCTATCCAACTCAGCCGACAAACGACGCTGGCGCGCTTCATTTATGCGCTCGGCATCCGCAACGTCGGCGAGTATACCGGCAAATTGCTGGAAAAGGCATTCGGCTCACTTGAGAAAATCAGTTCGGCGTCGCTTGATGGCTTGACGTCGATCGAAGGCGTCGGACCGATTGTGGCGCAGTCGATTCGCCATTTCTTCGAAGAACCGGCAAATGTTCAGACGATTCGGCGTTTATTGGAAGGCGGCGTAACGATTCAGGTGATAGAGAAAACATCGGAAGCATCACCAATTGCCGGGAAGACATTCGTATTTACCGGAACGCTCGCGACGATGACGCGGGAAGAGGCGAAAGACCTTGTCGAAAATCTCGGTGCGGTTGCGTCTTCATCGGTCAGTAAAAAGACAGATTTCGTCGTGGTAGGAACGGATCCCGGCTCTAAAGCGGACAAAGCCAGACAACTTGGAGTGAAAATCCTGACTGAGGATGAGTTCCGAGCGCTGATCGACGAAATGAAAAATTAACCGCTGAGAGCGCAGAGGACGCGGAGAATGTCACAGCAAATAAACCGCGCTCTAAAAACTTGCCCACGAAACACACGAAATAACACAAAAAGGCAAGAAGATAATTGTTCACGGAATGAATCAGAATTCCATTAATCTTGAGTAAATGTGTAAAATCGGAAATGAATAATAACTTGCTTTTTCTGAATTAATCTGTGGCGAAAACTCTCCGGGTCTTGTACATCCTCAACGGTTTAGATACGGGTTGAAATAGCCGTGCTGAAGATTCGGGAAAGTCACGCGGAAACGGTCGATCATGTTTCGTATTCCGATCCCTTCCTCTTCAGGCGAGTTCATCGTTTCCCAGTACCATTCCGGGTCGATGTTCAGGTTTCGCCACTGAATCAGGTCGATGTTGTAAGTTTTAATTAGGTTTTCAACGGCGGCGATCTCTCCCGGCTGATCGGTGAAACCCGGAAAGACGAACAAGTTAATGGAAACAAACCCGCCGAGTTCTTTCATCACACGTATGGATTCCAGAATGTCACTATATGAATAATTCGACGGTCTGTAGTATTTTTCGTAGAAGTCGTGTCGGGCGGAATTCATCGAAACGCGCATGCTATCGAGCCCAACCATG
>PEYN01000087.1 GCA_002774355.1 Candidatus Marinimicrobia bacterium CG08_land_8_20_14_0_20_45_22
GGAAGGATTTCAGGATAAACTCGATCTCTTCGAAACATTACTTTTATTTCTGAGAGATGTTTCTATTAAGGAACTGGAGAATACACCGCTAACAGAAGAGGAATATGCAAATATTTACTGTTTTGGCAAAGTCATGCAAAAATTGGTTTCCGATAATTTCAATCCCGAAAATCATTGGAATTACAACGATGATGATATGGCGGTAATCGCTGATGTCCACACCGATTCCAACTCTAATCAATGCTTAGAAGAGGGCGTCGGCTATCCGCTGGAAATCTTTGTGATTGTCAATGAAGGCGGAACGATTCGAATCACTCAGGGAGCAATTTTTGCCTATTATGAATTTCTGCAACCTATCGCCAATCGCCTGACTGATGAAGCCTGGCGGGAAATGCTGACCGGCGATTCGCCGCCCGCCATGCCGGAATGGGCTAATAGCCTGATGGATGTAAACAGTACTCAACCATCCTTTATAGAATATTCACCGGACAATCTTTATACGGGTGAATTTTCCATGACCGAACCTTCCCCAAAACCCACGACACCTGTCGCTTTCCGGCTTCGTCAAAATTATCCCAATCCCTTTAATCCGGAAACGACCATCCGGTTCGATTTACCGGAAAATTCCTACGTCAGGCTCGAGATTTATAATCTCCTGGGACAAAGGGTCGCGACTCTCGCCGACAGTCGCCAGACCGCCGGTCGCTACACCTTAACATGGAATGGTAAAGACCTGAAAGGCAATAACGTTGCCAGCGGGATTTACTTCTACAAACTGACTGCCGGTGATCTTGTCCATGTCAAAAAGATGGTTCTAACGAGGTAAATATTCTCAATGTTTAAATCATTACTAAAGGGGGTGTAAATATGAAACGATTAAGATTCCCGCTATTCTTTATGATTTTTTTGAGTTTGACTTTCTTTACTTCCGCCAAATCTCAGATGATTGCTGAGATTTCCACCGACATTGAAACGGAGTTCGGGACTTATCATCCCTACCCGGTGAATGTCAAACCGGCAGTTGAAACCTACTCAGTTGCGGCTGATTTCAGCAACGTGTCCAATTTCCAATCCTTATCTTCAATTTTCAGCCAACAGGACCTTCCCTTATTACAAAACAACGCTTTTACAGTCAAACCGACTCAGTACAAGGAAATATTCGACATTTATAAAAACTGCAAGCAAAATGAGGTCCCGATTTTTGTGACTACCGATGCCATGTTGCACACTTTCCACATTATCTATGATTACGCCCTCAGAATATTGGAAGTCCAGAAATTTGCACCTGATCTGGAAAATCTCAATCAAGTGCTTTTGGATGAAATGGAAGCGCTCTATTATACGACCAGCAATAACAATCTTAAAAAGCTTGTTATGAAAAATGTAGCCTATTTCGGCGTCGCAACAAAATTAAAGGATACGACTGCGATCATCCCGGCATTTGTCACTGAACTGGTCAATGAGGAATTGGAACTGATCTGTGACCATGAGGGATTTGAACTATCACCGATTTTCAACAGCGAATCAGTCAAATATAAAGAGGATTACAGTCAGTACGTTCCGAGAGGACATTACACCCGCAACGATACGCTTGCTACCTATTTCAAAGCCATGATGTGGTACGGAAGGATGATGTTTCGGGTCGAGCCTGATACCACCGCAGAGGGCAAACAAAAAGGTAAGGAAGAAACCCTCCAGGCTATTTTGATTGTAAAAGCTATGAATGAATTGACCGTGAACGGTGAGTCGGCTTTGGAAGTCTGGGAACGTATTTATGACCCGACGATCTTTTTCGTGGGAAAATCGGACGACCTGGATATTTACAAGTACACAAACCTTATTAAAGAAGTCTATGGCAACAATTATTTATCCTTGACAGTCGCAGACTTTGCTAACGATGAAAAATTGACCGAATTCGTCGAAAAAGCTAAATACCTGCGCAACCCGCTGATCAATTCATCCTGGGTCTATGATGATGAAGATGCCGAAAAAGTCACCAAGGCATTTCGCTTTATGGGACAGCGTTTCATTCCGGATTCGTACATGTTCCAGCAATTAGTGTATGATAAGGTCCTGTTTTATCAGGGTTCCGGGGAACCCTTCACACTGGTCATCAGTGATAACGGGCCAATCCGCGGATTTCCGAGAGGATTAGACGTAATGTCAATGCTCGGTTCTCAGGCGGCTGCAGAGATTATTCAGGCCGAAGGCGATGCCGATTACTACAAATATGATCAGCAGTTGAACAATCTTAAAGAAGAATTCGCGAATCTGGAAGATGCGGTATGGGCGCAAAACCTATACTGGAACTGGTTATATTCGCTCATGCCATTGTTGGAGCCGAAAGGCGAAGGCTATCCGCCTTTTATGCAGAATCTATCCTGGACCCTGAAGCAATTATATGCCGCTTTATCATCCTGGGCTGAACTGCGGCATGATATGATTTTATACGCAAAGCAAAGTTATACTGAATACACAACTGGAGATCATCCGTCCCCGGATTTTACCTATGGATATGTCGAACCTAATCCGCACCTGTTTGCCAGATTAGCCTCGCTGGCTAATCTTATGCGCACCGGGTTGGATGGTCGGGGACTTCTTCTAAGTGAGTTCGATTCCAAACTAATCAATTTTGAATCTCTCCTTCTGAGTTTAAAGAAAATTGCCGAGAAGGAATTAACAAATCAGGAATTACTTCCCGAAGAATATGACGTTATCTGGACTATCGGCGAGCGCATAGAGAACCTCCTGACTTTTTCTAAGGAACTCCTGGGAACAAGTACCGATGAAACCGATGAAGGTATGGCGGTGATCGCCGATGTGCACACCGAGCCTAATTCGGCTCAGGTATTAGAAGAGGGAGTCGGTTATCCTTTCGAGATTTATGTCATCGTAAAGGTTGGAGACGATCTGGTTCTCACCCGCGGCGGCGGTTTCTCTTATTATGAATTCAAACACCCTATGGCAGACCGCCTTACGGATGAAGCCTGGCAAGAAATGCTTAAAAGCTCTACTCCACCGGAAATTCCACAATGGACTGAGTCTTTCATTGATCGCACTCAGAGTTTTTCACTCACGGGATTACAGCATGCTTACTTAGAATCGGAAACGGTCAGCGACGTTGACGTCCAAATCAATCCCGCCAATCCGATAGCCGGTGATACGCTCCAGATAAAGGTCAGAGCCTACTATTGTCCCGACTCAACCCTGACTGCAATATTTTCCAGCGAGGAAGGAAACAGTATTGATACTTGTGATTTAAAATTGATCCCTGACGATTCGACCTGTGAAAATTACATCGGGCAGATATCATCTTCTAAATGGCCGGACGGAACAATTATCGTCAAAATCAAACATGGTGTGTATACCTTGTCTACCTATTGGTTTGAATTACAAAAAAATGCCGGAATCAATGAGGATAAACTTTATCCAACCAAATTTGCAGTATCTCAGAACTATCCAAATCCCTTCAATCCCGAAACGACCATCCGGTTCGATTTACCGGAAAATTCCTACGTCAGGCTCGAAATCTATAATCTCCTGGGACATAGGGTCGCGACTCTTATAGACTGCCGCCAGACCGCCGGCCACTACACCTTAAATTGGAATGGTAAAGATTTGCAAAGCAATAACGTTGCCAGCGGGATTTACTTCTACAAACTGACTGCCGGTGATCTTGTCCATGTCAAAAAGATGGTTTTGACAAGGTAAGTTGGCTTATTATCACGATAAATCCATCGGCGAAACCGTAATAATGATTCCAGAATTCAAAACCTAAACACCTACTGAAAACAACTCTATTTTTTAACATTTCTCCGCGCTCTCTGTGATCTCCGCGGTGAAGGGAAACAATTTAAAAATCCTTTCACCTTTCTTCCTTTTTTCAGTAAACTCAAGGCGATTTTATGTTCAAACGGACTTTAAAAATTGTCTTGTTCGGGGTGCTTGTCCTGCTGGTGATATCCGTTGGGATGTACATTACCTCGCCCGACGGTTCTGAATTCGCCCGCAAAAATCCGAAATCCACTTCGCTTATAGTTCACCGAGAACGCGTCGCCAAGAAACAACATCGAAAACTTGGCCGGTATTGGGTCTGGGTTCCGCTTAACAGTGTTTCATCGAACTTGATTCACACCGTTATCATCTCTGAAGACGCGCGGTTCTATTCACATCCGGGATTCGACGTGGAAGCGATCAAATTCGCCGCGCAGAAAGATTTGAAACGGAAAAAATTCGCTGTCGGCGGCTCGACAATCACCCAGCAATTAGCGAAGAACCTATATTTATCCAACCGGAAGTCGCTTTTCCGCAAACTTCGGGAAATCATTATCGCCTACAAAATGGATAAAAAATTGACCAAGCACCGGATTCTCGAACTGTACCTCAACGTGATTGAATGCGGGCGTGGAATTTACGGCGTCGAAGCCGCATCGCGGCATTATTTCGGAAAGAGTTCGTCCGCTTTGTCTGTCGATGAAGCCTGTCGGCTCGCCGTCATTCTGCCCAGTCCGATTCGACATTCACCTTACGACGGTTCACGCTTTGTCGAGCGTCGACGGCTAAGATTATTGAAGTGGGAATTCAAAACCGGACGCATCGATTCCACTGCTTACCAAATTCTCACCGGGATCACATTCGAAAAAATGCCCGATTCGCTGAATACTCAGGATAGTCTTGGTACACTCGTAGATAGCACAACCGAAGAACTCTCAAAGGAAAGCGAAATCGATTTACCGCTCAGCGTCGAAAAACTATATGCCGAGCCAGAAGCCGATACGGTGAGAACAAACCGTTGAGATCATTTTTCTATTCTCTCTTTCTCTGTGTTCTCTGCAATCTCCGTGGTGAAAGAAGTCTAAAAAGATTAAAAGCTGTATTTTACTTTCAGAAAAACGTTATCGTTGTCATCATACATCCCGAAAACCGTATCTGACTTGCCATTCAGGAAATCCGCTCCTGCCATAATCGTGAAATTATCCGCATAATTCCAATCAATACTCATTCGCATCAGCATCGAATGGTCTTCGAAATTATTCATCAAGAAAAATAGCGGCGAAACTGTCTCGCTTAAAAAGTGACCTCTCAGCATCAGCGTTACAATCATCACGTTTTCATCGTTCTGGATTCCGCTCTCATAATCCAAAATCCGTTCGTTGATGCCCTGAACCGACAGATCGAGTGCGGATGACAATTGATAATCAGCACCCAACATCAATTGCGAAAATGGTTTTGCTATGATCATTCCATCCGCTAAACACGCTTGATCCGCAGTATTAAAGTGCCGCTCCGGGTAGTAACCACCTTCTCCGCGAAAAACGAAAGTCCCCCACGGTTTCGAAAAACTCAATCCGAAGAAACTCTGCCAGGGATGGGTTGGTGTCAATTGGATTTGT